>CAZNTY010000216.1:0-3270 GCA_964576085.1 uncultured Undibacter sp.
GTTGATGAGGCCGCCGCTGAGCACGGTCGGCGTGAAAGCGAGGCCGACGCCGTATTTCTTGTATTCGACCGAGATCTGCCCGAGCGAGCCGCTGATCGGGATCGGATATTCGCCGCCGGCCAGGAAGCTCGCGGTGTCGCCCGACAGCGCCACCAGGTTCGGCTCGGCCAGGCTGCGGGCGACGCCCTGCTGTTCGAGCGCGTTGATCGCGCTGTCGACCGTCATGCCGCCGAGCGCCCAGCGCGCCAGCGCGAAGCCGAACGGCGCGGCGCCCGAGATCACGCCGCCGGCGGCCGCCCCACCGGGGGTCGTGATGGGCAGGTTGCTCGCCGGCGTCCGGTTGCCGACATTGATGATGCCGCTGCCGGGATTGATGCCGTTCCACTGGAAGCCCAACTCGCGCCCGGCGGTGCGCGAAATCTCGACGAAGCGCACCTCGAGCAGCACCTGCTGTGGCGACGTCACCGACACGGTGTTGATGATTTCCGGCCCGAACTGCCGCGCGATCGTCACCGCGGCGTCGAGCATGGCGGCGTCTGTCGCCTCGCCGGACAGCATGATGCGGCCGTTGACCGACGACGCGACGATGCGCGAGCCGGGAAAGCGCCGCCGCAGCTCGTTGGTGAGACGCGAGATGTCGTAGGTCACCTCGACGTCGAAGATGCCGATCAGCGTCTTGTTGGCGCCGTAAACCGAGACGCGCGTGGTGCCGATCTTCTTGCCGAGGATCGACAGCGAGTGGTCGGTCAGCGGGTTGACGTCGGCGACCTCGGGGTCGCCGACCGAGATGTCGACGAAGCCGGTGCCGGTGCGCACGTCCTGCGACTTGCCGATCGGCACCATCACGCTGATGGTGTGGTCGCCGCCACTGATCTGGATCAGCTTCTGGGCATTGGCCTTGCCGCCGACCAGCGTCGTCAGCAGCGCGACCAGCAGCACGGCGATGAGCCGCAGCCACATGCCGACGAGGCCCGCTTTCACGAGCTGCCGGCGGCGCGTGCCGACGGCGCATAGTTCGATCATGTTCACGACACCTTCCCCCAACCTGTTGCCTGCCGCGTTGCCTGCGGCTTATCGAATGCTGTCCGATCCGGCGCCGATCGTGACCAGCCGGCTTTCGACCGGAACCTTGTAATCCTGCCGGCTCGAGCCACGCGTCACCACGACGGTCGCGGTGTCGCCCTTGTCGGAGCTGAACAGCTCGCCGGCGAGATCGCGCAGCGAGATCTGGCGCGTCTTCACCTCGGCGGTCTCGCCGGCCTTGCGCAGCAGCAGCGACAGGCTGCCGACCGACGCGGCGAGCCACACTTTCTGCGCGTCGACCGTATCGACTTCGAGCGTCACCGATTTGCTGACGGCGGCCTTGGTGGCGCGTTCGTCGGCCGACTGATCGACCGCGAGGACGCGGACGTTTTGCAGCACGACCTCGGAGGTCGGCGCGCTGCCCGATTTGTTGCGCGTCAGCACGACGTCGACGTGGTCGCCCGGCAGCACGAAGCCGGCCACGCCTTCGACGTCGTTGACGCGGATGGTGACGGCTTTCATGCCGTCGCCGACCAGCGACGACAACGTCGCGCGCTGGCCCGGCCCGGTGATCTTGAGCGCGAGCACCGGCTCGTTCGGCTCGATCGCGGCCAGCACGATGCGGCGGCCGCCAGCGAGCACATCCTGAACCTTGTGGAACGCGCCGGCCGGCAGCGCGTCGCCGGCCCAGGCGACCTCTTTCAGCACCGCGGCGCTGAGCTCGGTGCCGTAACGCAGCGGCTGCTTGGCGACGACGATGGTCTGGGTCGGCGTTGCCGGTGCCCCGTCGTTGCGGTTTCTGGCCTGGAGCGCGGCCTGATTGCTGAGCCAGCTCTGCGCGATGAACACCGCCAGCAGGCCGAACACGACGGCAAATCCGATCATCACGAGTGTGCTGGCCCGCATCGATTCTTTCCCTGTTTACGCGCTCGATTATCTTTGGCGAGCGTCGTCGTGTCGTTGTGGCGCGCAAGGCGTATCGAATTCGTGAAGCGCGCCGCGCTTCTGCGCCTATGCTCAACGTCGAATAAAGCTCTACTCTTTACCGACCGTTTTGCGGATCGCGCGCAGTTGAATCATTTTTTGCGCGGCACGGCGGGCGCGAGCATGCCGGCGACGCTTTGCGCAAACGATGCAACCGTTTTGCGCGAAATTGATTCCAATTTTCTCAGAACTTGGCGACGGTTTGCCTCGAACGCGAGCGTTGTCCAGGCACGTTCTCTTAGCATTTGACCGTAGGTTCCCACCGTCAGTCAAAACCACATTGGGGGATTGTAATGTCAAGGATCATCGCCTTCCTGCGGAACGAAAGCGGCGCCACCGCCATCGAATACGGCCTGATCGCGGCGGGCATCTCGATTGCGATCATCGCCGTGGTGAACGGCCTCGGCACGCAGCTCAACAACACGTTCTCCAGCATCTCGACGCAGCTTCGCTGACGTCGGCTCGGATCCGGCTCCGGCTCCGCTTCGGGCGACGCGGTCCCGCGTCCCGGGGGCGCGCCGGATGCCGGCCGATCCGCCGGCGCAGACGACGCTTCAGCACCTTCTCACGGTGAGCCCACCCATGCGCGCAAAGACTTTGTTCTCGCTGGTATCCGGCGTCCTCCGCGATTTCCGCCAGGCGAACCGCGGCAACGTCGCCCTGACCTTCGGACTCGCGTTCGTCCCGGCGGTCGGCCTGACCGGCGCCGCCATCGATTATAGCCGCACCAACGACGTCAAGGCCGGCATGCAGGCCGCGCTCGATTCGACGGCGCTGATGCTGGCGAAGGAGGTCGCCGTCAGCAATCAGGCCCAGATCGAAGCCAACGCGCAGAAATATTTCACCGCGATCTTCAAGCGGCCGGACGTCAACAACATCGCCACCAGCGCGAGCTTCACCACCGGTAGCGTGTCGCAGCTCACCGTCAACGCCTCGGCCTCGGTGCCGACCGCGTTCATGCGGGTGTTCGGCTATGACGCGGTCACGGTGCACGCCAGCACGACGGCAAAGTGGGGCAACTCCCGCCTGCGGGTGGCGCTGGTGCTCGACAACACCGGCTCAATGGCGAGCGACGGCAAGATGGCCGCGCTGAAGACCGCGACCAACAACCTGCTGACGCAGCTGCAGTCGGCGGCGCTCGCCAACGGCGACGTCTATGTGTCGATCGTCCCGTTCGCGAAGGACGCCAATCTCGACCCCGCCAATTATCAAGCGCCGTGGATCGACTGGACCGACTGGGACACCAAGAACGGCTCATGCAGC
>CAZNTY010000217.1:0-13354 GCA_964576085.1 uncultured Undibacter sp.
GAGGCGACCTCCGGCGCGATCCGCGCCCTGCTCGATCTCGCGCCGAAGACCGCGCGCCGTGTCAATGACGACGGCAGCGACAGCGAAGTCGCGCTCGACGCGATCGTGGCCGGCGACAGGCTGCGCGTGCGGCCCGGCGACAAGGTGCCGGTCGACGGCGTGGTGCTCGAAGGCCGCTCGTCGGTCGATGAATCGATGGTGACGGGCGAGTCGATGCCGGCCAGCAAGGATGTCGGCGCCCGCGTGATCGGCGGCACGCTCAACAGCAGCGGCAGCTTCGTGATGCGCGCCGAGAAAGTCGGCCGCGACACGCTGCTGGCGCAGATCGTGCAGATGGTCGCGTCCGCGCAGCGCAGCCGGGCGCCGATCCAGCGGCTGGCCGACCAGGTCTCGTCGTGGTTCGTGCCGCTGGTGATCGTGGCGGCGCTGGCCGCTTTCGCGGCGTGGGCGGCGTTCGGGCCGGAGCCGCGTTTCGCCTACGGCCTGGTCGCCGCCGTCAGCGTCCTGATCATCGCCTGCCCCTGCGCGCTCGGCCTCGCCACGCCGATGTCGATCATGGTCGGGGTCGGCCGGGGCGCGCGCGCCGGCGTTCTCATCAGGAATGCCAAGGCGCTGGAACGCATGGAAAAGGTCGACACGCTGGTGGTCGACAAGACCGGCACGTTGACGGAGGGCCGGCCGTCGGTGACGGCCGTCGTCCCGGCGTCGGGATTCGACGAGCAGCAGGCCCTGCAGCTCGCCGCGAGCCTCGAGCGCGGCAGCGAGCATCCCATTGCCGCCGCCGTCGTCGCGGCGGCGGCCGGGCGCAACCTGGCGCTTTCTCCGGTGCGCGGCTTCGACGCCCCGGCCGGCAAGGGCGTCGTCGGCATGATCGGCAAGCAGCGGCTGGCGCTCGGCAACGCCGGCTACCTCCGTGAACTCGGCATCGACGTCGCCCCGCTGTCGGCGGCGGCCGAACGGGCGCGGCAGGACGGCGCCACCGTGGTTTTCCTGGCCGTCGACGGCCGGCCGGCGGCGCTGATCGCGATCGCCGACCCGATCAAGGAGACGACGCCGGCCGCACTGCGCGCGCTCGCCGCCGAGGGCCTGCGCGTGGTCATGCTCACCGGCGACAACCGCACCACCGCGCAGGCGGTCGCACAGCGGCTCGGCATCCGCGAGGTCGAAGCCGACGTGCTGCCCGAGCGCAAGGGCGAGACGGTGGCGCGGCTGCGGCGCGAGGGCCGTGTCGTCGCGATGGCCGGCGACGGCGTCAACGACGCGCCGGCGCTCGCCGCCGCCGATGTCGGCATTGCGATGGGCACCGGCTCCGACGTGGCGATCGAGAGCGCCGGCGTCACGCTGGTCAAAGGCGACCTCACCGGCATCGTGCGCGCCCGCGCGCTGTCGGAAGCGACCATGCGCAATATCCGGCAGAACCTGTTCTTTGCGTTCATCTACAATGCCGCCGGCGTGCCGATCGCGGCCGGGGTGCTCTATCCGGCGTTCGGCCTGCTGCTGTCGCCGGTCGTCGCGGCGGCGGCGATGGCGCTGTCCTCGGTCAGCGTGGTCGGCAACGCGCTGCGGCTGCGCAGGGCGGCGATCTAGGCGCTCAGCGGCCCTTTTTGCGCTTGGGCTCCGCGAGCGGGGGCGCCTTCATGTCCGAAGGGCAGTTTTTCTCGGCCTGCTCCCGGCGCACGTCGCGCAGCTCCCCCAAATTCGAATAGTAATCGCTGTCGTAGGCCATTGCCGACACCAGATCGCCGCCCGGGCCTTCCTTGGCGCGGGCGATCAGCCGGGTGAGCTCCCGGTCACGCTCCTCGAGGCGCGCCGCCGTGCCGGCAAGCTGCGTGCAGTCGTAGAAGACGTACTTGCCTGGCGCGACATAGAAGCTCTCGGCATGCTCACCGGAAACCGCGCACCCGGCAAGCAGGACGCCGCCGAGCATGACTGCAAGCACGGACCTGACAGGTCCAAGTTTGAAGGTGCGATCCATGCATTATCCCGATGGTGCGGACGGAGGGACTCGAACCCTCACGGGATTACTCCCAAGGGATTTTAAGTCCCTTGCGTCTACCATTCCGCCACGTCCGCACGCCAGGCTTTGTAGCATTGACTTGGCACGAAACTACCACCCCTCACTCAGACCACACCGTTTTGCCACAAGGATGGCATAGTTGCGTTGAAATCGACGCTGAGTTGCGACGTGCCGGTACGATGCCATAAGCGAATCGAGACAGAAACCATGCAGCGGTTTTTTCTTCTGGGCCTGGTTGCCCTCACCTTGGCCTGCTCGCCCGCCGGGGCACAGGAACGGATGCTGGACGGCTTCGCGCCAGCCTCGCCTTCGACCAAACAAGTGGTCGATGCCGACGCCAAAAAGATTTGCGTGATCGGCAACAGCCACATCGGCGCGATGCGCAAGGCGGTTAAGGACGGCCTCTTTACCGATCGCAAGCTTGATCTCGTTTTCTGGGGGTTCCCGGGCCGCGAATATTTCAAGATCAAATTCGAGAACGGTCATTTTACACATCCCGACAAGCAGCGGGCGCTAGCCGTAAGTGACGGACGCTACGAAACGATCACTCCAAAAGACTTCGACGCATTGGTTTTCGTCGGCGGCATGAACGGCTCGCGCCTTTACAGTCTTGCCTCGCAAAACGACATCGAAACGCAAATAGGCATGTTGATTGCGAAGAATCCCATCGTTGCAATGATGAAGGAGGCCGCACGCGATTTTTCCGGCAAACTTCTGTTCGTGCCAGGCCCGTTGCGTTCTGAGCTGTCGCCAAACAGGCCGCAATCGATCAGCACTGAACGTATTGAAGCCGTCAACCGCGCTGCAGAAAAGGTCTTTGCTAAAGACGGCATTATCTTTGTTCCGCAGCCGGCCCAGACAATCTCCGTCAACGGTGGCACCAGGCGCGAGTATTCTTTGGAGAATAACTTCGGGCACATGAGCTCGCGATACGGCCAGGCTGTGCTGGAAGCCATACGCGAGCGCCTCCGCGCTGCAAATTGAGGATGCTTTGCGGCTAAATATTCCTCTTTTGCGGCTGCGCGACCAAGTCTAGATTGTCCACGATGAGCCATCCTTATCAAAATCTCCCGGCGACCGCCTTCTGGCGAACGGCCGTCGCCGAGCCGCCGCCGCACAAGATTTCTGGCCTGTGGCAGCCCAAGTCTCGGCTGACCCGCACGGACAGCATTGCGACCTTCGGCTCGTGCTTTGCGCAGCACATCAGCCGCGCCTTGATCGCACGTCATTACAACTGGCTGGACGCTGAAACTGCGGGTGCGCTCGATGAGCAGGCGCGGCGCGATCGCAACTATGGAATTTTTTCCGCCCGGACCGGCAATATCTATACTGCCGCGGCATTGCGGCAATGGGTTGACTGGTCGACCGGCACGCGCACTCCACCCGCCGAGATCTGGGAAAGGGACGGGCGCTATTACGATCCGTTCCGGCCGACGATCGAGCCCAACGGCTTCGCCGCGGCCGAAGAAATGGTGACAAGTCGCAACGTCACTTTGGCGGCCCTGCGGGAGATCATCAGTCGCGCAAATTATTTCGTCTTCACGCTGGGATTGACTGAGGCCTGGATCAACCGTGACGGCGGATACACTTACGCCGCCTGTCCCGGCACCAGCGAGGGCGGCACGTTCGATCCGGAAAAACACGCCTTCAAGAACTACGAGTATCCGGAAATTCTTGCCGACATGGAGCGCGCGATCACGACAATGCGCGGGGTCAACCCGGACCTGAAGGTCATTCTGACCGTATCCCCCGTGCCCCTCACGGCGACCGCATCCGGCAAGCATGTCCTGGTCGCAACCACACAATCAAAATCGATTCTGCGCGCGGTTGCCGGGCGGCTCGCCGACACCCTTCCCTACGTCGATTATTTTCCATCTTACGAGATCATTACCGGCGCACCGTTCCGCGCGCGCTTCTATGAGGCGAACTTGCGTTCCGTCACGGAAAAGGGCGTGAATTTCGTGATGCAATCATTCTTTCGCGCACTCGACCCGGACAGCGCCGAAGCGCCAAAACCGCTTTCCAATACGTTGGCGACGCGTGCGAGAGCCCGGCGCGCCGACGTCGTGTGCGAAGAAGAGATGCTGGAAGCTTTTGCGCCAGACTCGAAACCTGAACAAAAGCCCGAGGCCGACGCCATCAAAATCTGCGTGATCGGCAACAGTCATATTGGCACATTGCGGCGCGCGCTCGTTGAGCGTCTTTTCCTTGATCGTAAGTTGGATTTTGTGTTTTGGGGATTCCCCGGCAGTGAGTACGGAAAAATTCGATTTGAGAACGGTCGCTTCACCCATCCCGACAAGGAACGAGCCCTCGCGGTGTCAGGCGGACGTTACGAATCTATTGATCCGAGAGACTTCGACGTTTTGCTTTTTGTTGGTGGCTTCATCCCCGGCAAGAAAATCTTTGCGCTGAAAGCAGCCGGGAAACCCGTCAGTCCGACCGTGGCGAAACTGTTGCGGCACCAGATCGCCAAAAGTCCGGCGATGAAGCTGATACGGTCCGCAACCCAGGTTTTCAGCGGACGGATCCTGCTCGTGCCAAGGCCGCTGCAAAGCGAATCAGCACGCGAGATGGATGGACTCGCGCATGAGCATGACGAGGATATTAACCGCGCGTGTGCTGAGATTTTTGCCGAGCAGGGTGTCACGTATCTGCCCCAGCCGGCCGAGACGATCAAGGATCGCCAATGGACCAAGCCCGAGTACATGGGACCAGGTTCATCCGGCCACGCCAATGCAAAATACGGCGCGATCGTCCTCACGGCGGTTCGCGACTGGCTGCAATCCCGGCAACAGACCGCAGCTGAATAACCGGCGCAACGTGAGTGCACGGCATAGCGGCTGTTAGGCACCGTACGAATTCACGGGACCGACCTGAAGCCATACGGCGTGTCAGTCGCCGCCCTCGCGGATCGGCGGCTGGAACGCGAGGCCGGTGTCCCAGGGAAAGTAAATCCACGTATCCTGGGACACTTCGGTGACGAAGGTATCGACCTGCGGCCGCCCCATCGGCTTCGCATAGACGGTCGCAAAATGCGCGGCAGGCAGCAGCTCACGCACGACCTTGGCCGTCTTTCCGGTGTCAACGAGATCGTCGACGATCAGAACCCCCTTGCCGCCGGTCGCCACGATCTCGGGCGCCACGGCCTTGAGCAGCTTGAGAGCACCCTCGTTTCGATAGTTCTGATAACTCGCGACGCAGACCGTCTCGATCACGCGCACGTTGAGCTCGCGCGCGACGACAGCAGCCGGCACCAGGCCGCCGCGGGTGATGCAGACGATGGTCTCGAACGGACCGGATTCATGGAGCCGCCAGGCCAGCGCGCGCGAGTCGCGGTGGAACTGGTCCCATGACACCGGAAAGATCTTGTCTGGCTGGGGTGTCTGCGATTGCGGCATGGCTTTCGGCAAGATCCGCTCCCGTCACGCGCTCTTGCGCATGGCGTCGCGCACCCGCACCAGCATCGCTTCGACCGCCGCCTTGGCCGCCGCGAGCTTCTGTGCGTCGCGCGCGCGGACGACGATATTCGTGTTCGGACCCTTGTCGTCAAAGAACGGATAGCTGCCAATGCTCGTCTCAGGGTGGGCCTTGGCGATTTCACCAAGCTCAGTGCCGACATCCCCTTCCCGCGCGTCGGCGCGGATCGTTTCCGACAGCATCTTCACGCCGGTCTTGAGCTCGGGCGCGACCACGTCGAGCATCGCTTGCATGATCGCCGGCACGCCCGCCATCACAATGACATTGCCGATCCAGAATCCGGGTGCACCCGACACCTTGTTGGCAACCAGCCTGGCGCCCTGCGGAATGCGCGCCATCCGCATCCTCGCCTCGTTCATCTCCGTGCCCATTCGCGCGGCGCGTTCGCTGATGATGCGCACCGCCTCGGGATGAAAGTCGATCGGCACCCCGAAGGCCTTGGCTACGCACTCAGCAGTGATGTCGTCATGAGTCGGCCCTATGCCGCCGGTGGTGAAAACATAAGTGTAACGCTCGCGCAACGCATTGAGCGCCGTGACGATCGCGACCTCATCATCGGCGACCACGCGTACTTCCTTGAGGTCGATGCCAATGGCCGTCAGATATTCGGCGATGTAGCCGATGTTTTTGTCCTTGGTGCGGCCGGACAGAATCTCGTCACCGATTACGAGAATCGCGGCGGTCACAAGTTGTGCTGGAGATGCAGTCATGGCGTCCTATTCACCGGATGCTGTAGCGTCCGGCCCAAGCTTGCTCAAGCCGCCCCGGCTTTGCCCAAAATATACGCAGGAGGGACCGGTCACCGTCAACGTGCTGTCACCCAAACGCTCGGGTTTTTCGCCATTTCCTTGGGGTGAGGCCTGCAGCCTAATGGCAAACAAGAGGACGGGCGTAGGGCTGACGGATGCGTGACGGGTTCGACGAAATGCACGGCGGAATAGCGACCCGCGCGCCCTCCCGTGAGCTGTCGCGAGGGCTCAAGACCGTGCCCGCCTGACGTTCTTGATTACAGACGCCAGGAAATCGAGCTGATCGTCCGCCGCATCGGCATTACCTCTGCCGTCTATGGCGAGGCATGTGCCGTGATGCCGACGACCAGCGCTCGCGCAAGTCCCGGAAACAGGGCGCGCCGGACTTCGGAACCTCAATTCCAAGACTTCGCGGCAAACCACCAGCAGGTCGGTCGGCAGGCCGATCCCGAGATCCGAGCGCATTGTTGGAAATCCATCAACATCAGGCCGATCTTGAGGGCATCGTAGGGGTCAGTGTGTCCCCATATGAGTATTCCTCGGCCCTCCCTACCGCTCGATGCCGGGGGAATCCCATCGCGCCTTAACCTTTGATTAAGAGCATTCGGCGAATTGCCGCCTCGCGCGCGAAAAATCAGCGTTCTGCAATCTTTGCGCCTTAGCTTCGCTTCGGGAATCCGCAGGGAAGTTAAGAACAAGGGGCAGGACGTTTGCCAGCAGTCACGCGTCCACGCGTATTCGAACGTCGTCAGCCGACCAGTTGGGACCGCGCGCGCCTGAGCATCGTGGTCCCGATCGGCGTGATCGTTGCCGTCGCAATCGTATGCATCGTGGTCGCGGTGCTGTCGTCAGCCCAGCGCGCCGACGGCGTTGCCGTCGAGCACGAACGACAGCTCCTCGCTGGAGCCCTGCATAATCAGGCCGAGCAGGTGCTGCGCGAAGTCAAAAGCGTCGTCGGCACAAATCAGGCGGTCCACCACATCCGTGGCCAATTGGACGCTGACTGGTTGCAGCATCATGTGGGAGAAAGACTCAGTCATTTCTTCCGGCACGACGTCGTGATGATTTTCGACGGCAGCGACCGGCCCATCTACTCTTACTCTTTCGCAGAGCGACCATTCAGCTCGGCTGAGCTGGAATCGGCACGCCGCGAGGTCATGCCTCTGCTCGACTATATGCGCGGACGCCGCACGTTGCTGAATAACGTCATTCAGCTGGGCTCACCGTCAGTCGCGCCGCGAGACGTTCCCGACCAGGCCGCCGTCATTCGCAATTTTCGAGGACAGCCGGCCGTTCTCGCCGCGGTCGCGGTTCTCGGTCCGGACGAGACGCGAGACAATACCGCGCCGATTCTGCTGTCGGTCAGTTTGATCGATCATGGCTTTTTATCGGAGATCGCAAACCATCTTCAGTTGAAGAATCTGCGTCAGATTGGCAATCGGCCCTTGCCGGCCGGCGACGCGGCGTTCGTGCTGGCCGGTCTGGACAACGCGGGCATCACTCAATTCGCATGGACGCCGACCCGGCCTGGCGCCGATATCGTCAACAGCGTGTGGCCCTATATCGCCGTCGCGCTCGCCGGCTTCGCGTTGCTCGCCGCCTTCGTGCTGCGCTACATGCGGCGTACCGCCGTCGCTATCGCCGCCGGCGAATCCCGGCTGCGCCATCTCGCGATGCATGATCCGCTGTGCGGCCTGCCGAACCGCATCTATTTCAGCGACAGGCTGGAATCGGTCATCGATGACGTCAAGCATGGCGCCACGACCGCGGCGGTATTCTATATCGATCTCGACCATTTCAAGGATGTGAACGATACGCTCGGCCATCCGGTCGGCGACGAGCTCATCCGCAACGTTACCTTGCGCCTGTCGCAAGCACTGCGCGGCGACGACCTCGTAGCGCGTCTCGGCGGCGACGAATTCGCGGTGGTGTCGAGTACCGGCCCGGATCACGCCAAGATCATGATGATCGCACAGCGCATCATTTCGACGCTGTGCACGCCTTATGCCATCAACAAGCAGAACATCGTCATCGGCGCCTCGATCGGCATTGCCTTGATCGACAAGACCTGCGGCGGCGCGGCTGACGTCATGCGCTATGCCGATATGGCGCTTTATCGCGCCAAGAATGAAGGCCGCAACCGAGCCTGCATCTATGACAGTGTGATGGATGCCGATCTCGCCAACCGCAAGCTGCTCGAGATCGACCTGCGCCGAACGATCGAGAGTGATGGCCTGCAACTCGTCTATCAGCCGCTGGTCAATGCCAGCGGCGAAACGCTGGTCGGGGTCGAGGCCCTGTGCCGCTGGCAACACCCGGTTCGAGGCGACATTCCACCGGGTGAATTCATCCCTATCGCAGAACATAGTGGATTGATTATCGAGCTTGGCGAATGGGTCTTGCGCCGCGCCTGCCTCGACGCAATTTCGTGGCCAGGCGTCAGCGTCGCAGTCAATGTTTCGCCGCTGCAATTCCGCCGTACCGACTTTGTCCATATGGTCGAGCGCATTCTGGATGAGACGTGCTTTGATCCTGCCCGCCTCGAACTCGAGATTACCGAGAGCACGTTCATCGGGAACGTCGACGGCGCCGAGGCCGCCATGCGGCGTCTCAAATCGCTCGGCGTTCGGCTCGCGCTCGACGATTTCGGCACGGGCTATTCGAGCTTGCAATACTTGCGTCGCTTTCCATTCGACAAGCTCAAGATCGACCGCAGTTTCGTGCTGTCGATCGAGAAAGCAGCCGATGCAGCAGCCATCGTGCATGCGGTCGTCAGCCTCGGGCGCGGTCTCGGCATGAAAGTCACTGCCGAAGGCGTTGAAACCGCCGATCAGCACCTCTTCCTACGGGCGGCCGGCGTGCACTCGATGCAAGGCTATCGCTTCGGCCGCGCCGTCACCGCCGCCGAGATCAGCGAGCGGATCAAATCCGGAGCGCTCGCCCACAAGCCGACCGCGCTCGCGAGCTGATCGAGCGTCACACCCAGACCCTACCGCATGATCGCTTTGCGTCGAGGCGATAGCCTCGCCATCCTGCTTTGTGGTATGGCCGACCGACAATAAGGGAGAAGACGTCAATGGCTGGGTCGCAAAAGATTGCCGTCGTGACCGGTGCGGGCACCGGCGTGGGCAGGGCCGCCGCGCTTAATCTGATGAAAACGGGTTTCACCGTGGTGCTGGTGGGCCGCCGCAAGGACAAGCTCGATGAGGTCGCCAAGGAAGGCGCGACATTCGGCGGCAAAAGCCTAGCGGTCACCGCCGACATAAAGGATCCGGCAGCAATCAAGGCCCTGTTTGCGAAAGTAAAACAGGAATTCGGCCGTCTCGATCTGTTGTTCAACAACGCCGGCATGGGCGCGCCGGCAGTGCCTTTCGAGGATCTACCCACCGAGAAGTGGAAGGAGGTCGTCGACACCAACCTGACCGCGCCGTTCCTATGCTCCCAGGAAGCGTTCCGCATCATGAAAGATCAGACGCCACGCGGCGGGCGCATCATCAATAACGGCTCGATCTCGGCGCATACGCCGCGGCCTCTCAGCGTCGCCTACACGTCGACCAAACATGCGATCACCGGGCTCACCAAATGCCTGGCGCTCGACGGGCGTGCTTACGACATTGCAGCTGGGCAGATTGACATCGGCAATGCCGCCACTCCGATGACCGAACGGATGGTCGAGGGCGTGCTGCAACCGAGCGGCGAGAAAAAGCCCGAACCCCGTATGGATGCCGATCATGTCGGACAAGCGATCGCCTATATGGCCAGCCTGCCGCTTGAATCGAACGTGCTGTTCATGACGGTGATGGCGACCAAAATGCCGTTCATCGGCCGCGGATAGGCGCGGACCCTCGGATACGAAAGCGCAGCCGCCGCACCGGCGCCGCTCAGTCGAGCAGCGTGACGAGGACCTGCGTGCCGGTCCGAACCTTTGCGAGCATCTTCACGTCGCCGATCGCCTTGGCGAACACGTTGCAGGGGCTCGCCAGCCGCGTCTCGTCGCCTTTGCTGATCGGCGTGCGGCCGAAACCGATGGCGATAGCCGGGCCGTCAGGCCAATAGGCGATCTCGCCGGGCGTGACCACGGCGCGAGCATCCTTTTCGCGCGGCACATCGACTGGAACGGAGAAATAAACCTCTTCGCCCCAGGTCATCACCGACGATGTCACCGGCAGCGCCGCGGCTATGGCTTTGGCGGTCGGCGTACCAAACAGTTCGGCCTCGAGGATCGATGCGCCGAAAGAAAAACGAATGCGGGCCATGGCCGCTCCACGACTGTGTGACGTTAGTTCAGCGTAACGACGCGGTATCCATCAACGGTAAAATTGGTCAAAGGAAAATTGGCGGGCCGGACGACCTGGTGCGTCGTCGGATCGATCCAGACCTGCGTGCCGGTCCACGGATCGTTGGCGATCAGATTCGTCGTCGCGCCGGCGCCGTCAGTCGTGAAAAGCGTCGCCAGCATCCAGTGGGTCGCGCTGCCACCCTCTCCATCGTAATGGCCCCTGACGATAACGACATGTTTCGATTTCAGCGGTCCGACGATATTGCCGTCGCCGATCGGCGTGGCCGGATCGAGCGACAAGAGCGAGCCCAGGGTCGCGTAAGTCGTCACCGGCCCGGCCCATGTGGCCGTCTGACTATCATCATCCCAGAAATACTTGTCGATCGCGACGGTTTGCAGCGTTTTGTCGGCTTTGGTGTAGCCGATTGCCCGCGCAATCATGGTATAAGCAGCGGCCAGCGAGGCACCAGATGCAAAATTCGGCGCAACGAGGTATTCGCTCGGTTCAAGCTGCTCGATCGGCACAAATGTGAAGAAAGCTCCTCCCTGCACCAGCGTTGCCAGGGTCGAGACATAGGGCAGATCGGCGAGATCCAGGAAGGGATAACTGTAACCCTTTACGATGTTCCACGGCGCGGCAAATCCGGTCGGCAGGTCCGCCTGCAACTGCGCGGTCGTCAACCCGCGCCCCCGCAAACTCGTTGATTGATGCGTCGTATCGATGTCCCAATAGGACTTCGGAGTCGGCGACGGCACGGCGGCAATCGCAGCCACCAAACCGCCCGCATTGCTTCCGCGATTGGGCCGCACCCGTCCCGCGGCAAAAACCTCACTCGTGACTCCGCCGAAATAGCCGGCCAGCGATGCGATCAGCGCATTGCCGTTCACGCGCACTTCGCTCGTCGAATAGGACCACCCGATCGCACCATAGTCAGTGCCGACCAGACCGCCGGCTACACCATCGATTCCTCCATGCACCGGCCCCGAGGAAAAAGACTTCTGGATTCTGCCATCCGGCTGGAGCTGTCCGACAAGACCTCCAATCGCGCAGTTGGATCCGCATTGGACGGTCCCGGTTGCAAGACTGTGGTGGGTGAAACCCGACGATTGGCCGGCGATGCCGCCAGCCGCACCGCCGTCGGCGCCGGTAACGGTGGCGGCAACAAAAGCGTGATGGATCGTGCCCGCGTAGGCTTCACCGACAACACCGCCAACACGGCAGCCACTCCCGAGGCAGCGGACGATGCCACTCACCCGCACATAGCCGACCTTCGCATCACCGAATATCTGGCCGGCGAGAGTACCGACCTGCGCATCATCATGTGTCGAACGAACGACGGCGCCGGGAAGCCTGATGTTCGTCAGTTCAGCGCCATCGATCGCGCCAAAAAGGCCAACCGCTGGAACGCCGGTCAGAATTTTCAAATTGCGCAGCGCGTGGCCACCGCCGTTGAAGCGTCCGGTAAACGGGTGCAACGCATTGCCGATCGGCTTGAAGTTTCCCGCCGCGGCAAGGTCGATATCGTTGGCCAGACAGAACGTGCCATCGAGCTTCGCACGGATCAGGTCGAAATCGGCTGGCGTGCTGATAGACGTGCAAGCCGCATGTGCCGGCACCGATGTCAGTGCCAATGCGGCGGCTAGAATAGCCGCGGCAATAAAACGATCACGGACGGATGTCATGGCGGCGTCCCCCATGCTGCCACCATAGCGCCAAGTCCCAGCTTGGCGCGATGGAAACCGTGAGGGCGGATTGTGCCGCTAATGGAGTTGGAAGAGGCCTCCTACCGCGCGCAGCTCGGCGGGCTTGATCAGTTGGCGGTGGGCGACCTGGACAGAATGGAGCGGCCCTTCAAGTTTTTCCTGCCAAAAATTGAGGAATTTGACGAGCTCCGGAAAATCAGGAAAAAGATCATAGGCCTGCCATACATAGCTTTGCAGCAGCCAATGATGATCGGGACGCCGATACAGAATGTGGGCGGTTGTCAGCCCATAACCTTCGACTTGCTTGTGAAAATCAGGCGAAACCATCACGTCCTCCTCGGAATCGGACACTAAGTTTCCCTTCTCGGCTGCGCCTATTGCAAGCCGATTTGGTAAACAAATTGTTTAAGATCAAGGCGTTAGCAGCGAAGCCTCGCGGTGGCTAACACCTGCCGCCACGGCGGTGGAAGCAAAGGTCAACAGAATTCGGCCGCCTGCGTTCCGTCGCAGCCTAAGCATATGAAAAATATGCGTGAATTCGCACATTAACCATTTATCTCAATTGTTGGCACTCTACGGAGATGAGTGCTAAAAAATTTTTGGAGACCTCTTGCGGGAGCAAAATTGGTCACCATCTCGGCGCCAAGTGCCGGGAGGGACAGGCCGGCACTGTAAACCAAAGATCATCAGATACTTAGGAGGATCATCATGAAATTCCGTCCGCTTCACGACCGTGTCGTCGTCAAGCGCATCGATGCCGAAGAGAAGACTGCCGGCGGCATCATCATTCCCGATACCGCGAAGGAGAAGCCCTCGCAGGGCGAAGTCATCGCGGTCGGTCCCGGTGGGCGCGACGAGAGCGGCAAGCTGATCCCGATTGACCTGAAAGTCGGCGACACCGTGCTGTTCGGCAAGTGGTCGGGCACCGAGGTGAAGATCGACGGCGAAGAGCTTCTGATCATGAAAGAATCCGACGTGATGGGCGTCATCGAGGGCGGCGTGGCCGCCAGGAAGAAGGCCGCGTAATCGCGGCTTTTCATATTTTTAGATCAAGGGAACACGAACAATGGCTGCAAAAGACGTCAAATTCTCCGTCGAGGCGCGCGACCGCATGTTGCGCGGCGT
>CAZNTY010000218.1:0-2816 GCA_964576085.1 uncultured Undibacter sp.
CGATCAAGGCGGCGATCAACTGGATCAAGTCGATCGCCTCCGATCCCGAGCCCGGCCACATTTATGAAGGCACCGTGGTCAAGGTGATGGACTTCGGAGCCTTCGTGAACTTCTTCGGCGCCAAGGACGGCCTCGTCCACATCAGCCAGCTCGCGCCGCGCCGGGTCAACAAGGTCACCGACGTCGTCAAGGAAGGCGACAAGGTGAAGGTGAAGTTCCTCGGCATGGACGAGCGCGGCAAAGTTCGCCTGTCCATGAAGGCGGTCGATCAGGCCACCGGCGAGGATATCGAGAACAAGCCGCGCCAGGAGAACGGCGGCGAGCCGCAGCAGGCCGCATCGGGCGACGCGGCGGAATAGGCCTCACGACACGACAAACGAAAGGCGGCCCCTCGCGGCCGCCTTTTTCTTTTTGCATCATATGGCGCGCATCACGTCTTCAAGAAGTCCAGCAGCAGCCCGTTCACCTCGTCCGCCGTCTCGCGGGTCGGGAAATGGCCGGCGTTGTCGATCACCACGCGCCGGTAGCCGCCGGTGAAATATTTGTCCTTGTTTTCGGTGGTCGAAGGGATGGTGACACCATCGACGCCGCCCTGGATCATCAGCGTCGGCACCGCGATCGACTGCGCCGATTTCGCCCGCCGATCCAGGTCCTCATGGCGCGGATCCTTCGCCGCCTCGCCCCAGCGCACGCGGTAGGAATGCACGGCGATCGCCGCCCAGTCCGGGTTCTCGAATGATCTTGCTGTCTTTTCGAATTCGGCCTCGGTAAACCAGCCGGGCGGCGCCCAGGTCTCCCATTGGGCCCGCGCAAACGCCTTGCCGTCGTTCCGCACGACCTCGTGGCCGCGGCCGGTCGCCATAAACCACTGATACCAGTATTTGCGGGCCTGCTCGAAATTCGGCGTCGGCAGCTCGCCCGGCTGCCAGCCGACCGACATCGCGACGATACGCGTGACGCGCTCGGGCGCTACGATCGCCAGGACGTAGGCAATGCGCGCGCCCCAATCGTGCCCGACCACGGAAAAGCGTTGCCACCCGAGGGCGTCGGCGAGGTCCAATGCATCCTGGGCCATCGCCACCATCTCGCCGGACCGCATGGTGTCGTTCGAGAGGAATGTCGTCTGGCCGAAGCCGCGCAGCCAGGGCGCCACGGTGCGGAAGCCGGCCTGCTGCAAGGCCGGTGCGACCTTGTCCCAGGTGTGCGCGTCGTCCGGCCAGCCATGCAGCAACAGCACCGGCGCGCCGTCGTCCGGACCACCGGACTCGTAGGCGATGCGCAGAATGGACGTCGTTGCAAACTGCATCAGCCGGCAACACGCCGACGCAAGGGCGGTTCCTCCTGCCGGCGCGAGTTCAGAGCCTGCGTGATCATGTCACCGAACGCCAGGAAATCGGTCCGGCGCGGCGAGGTGCGGCGCCAAGCCAGACCGACTTTGCGGCCCGGCTTCGGCTCGGCGAACTGCAGCAGCTTTACGCGCTTGTCATGCAGCTCGACCGAGGCCGCGACCTGCGGTACCAGGGTGACGCCGTAGCCGTTGGCCACCATCTGCATCACGGTGGTCAGCGAGGTCGCGCTCAACGTTGCCGGCACCTCGCCGCGGCCCATCCCGCAAAATGCAAGCGTCTGGTCGCGCAGGCAATGTCCCTCCTCGAGCAGGATCAGCCGGCGTCGATCGACGGCGTCGGCGGTGATCGGGCCGCGTAGCGGATCGGTGGCCGGAACCGCCAGCAAGAAGGCGTCGTCGAACAACGCAATGGTTTCGAGGCCGACATCTTCGACCGGCAGCGCCAGCATCACTGCATCGAGGCGGCCGGCACCCAGTTCCTCGACCAGCGTCGCGGTCTGGCTCTCGCGGATTTCCAGCGCCAGGTTCGGATACCGCGACTGGAGCAGCGGCAGGATGCGTGGCAGCAGGTAAGGCGCCAGCGTCGGGATAATGCCGAGCTTCAGCGGACCGCTGAGCACGTCGCGATGGCGCGCGAAATCCGCAAGATCGCGCACCGAAGCCAGAATCTGTTCGGCGCGTTGGGCCACCTCGATCGCGGTGTCGGTCAGGACAATCTCCCCCGGCCGCCGCTCCACCAGGTCCACGCCCAGTTCCCGCTCGAGCTCCCGGATTTGCATCGATAGCGCCGGCTGGCTGACGGCGCAGTCGCTGGCGGCGCGGCCGAAATGGCGGTGACGCGCGAGTGAGGCGAGATAGCGCAGCTGACGCAATGTGATCATGATGATAAGATAAACTTATCATCATGGGCAATCAATACGATTAGACCTGATCGAACCCGTCCGGTTAAAAGCCGCAACCAAGACCTCTTCTAAAGAACACGACGAACGCATCGGAGGGAGAAAATGGACGCAAAGACCGACGACCGGAATGGTAGCTGCCCGTTCACCGGCGGCAGGCGCGCGCGCACGAACCGCGACTGGTGGCCGAGCATGCTGGACCTTTCGGTTCTGCATCGAAACTCCAGCCTGTCCGATCCGATGGACAAGGATTTCGACTACGCCAAGGAGTTTAAGAGCCTCGACCTCAATGCCGTGATCAAGGACCTCACCGCCCTGATGACGAATTCGCAGGACTGGTGGCCGGCCGACTTCGGCCATTACGGCGGGCTGATGGTGCGCATGGCGTGGCACAGCGCCGGCACCTACCGCATCACCGACGGCCGCGGCGGCGCCGGCGCCGGTCAGCAGCGCTTCGCGCCGCTCAACTCGTGGCCGGACAACGCCAACCTCGACAAGGCGCGCCGGCTGCTGTGGCCGGTCAAGCAGAAATACGGCCACAAGATTTCCTGGGCGGACCTGATGGTCCT
>CAZNTY010000219.1:0-2800 GCA_964576085.1 uncultured Undibacter sp.
GGGCCTCTCGGGCTGGATCGAGGAGGCGCAGGTCACGCGCCATCCTTGCGCGGTGCCGCTCTTTCCGCCTGGCCACCAGGCGCGCACGCTCGACTTCCTGCGCAGCGCCGACGCGCGCACAGGCGTGTCGTTCTGCGGCGACTACATGAGCGGCGGCTTCATGGAAGCTGCGCTGTGGAGCGCCGAGCGCGCCGCGCGGCGCCTCACCTGATGGCAAGCCTCGTAGCCATCACGACCCAGGCTGCTTCGCCGTGCTGATCATCCAGTGCATGCCGAACTTGTCCTTCACCATCGCGAACTTTTTGGCGAAGAACGTCTCGGTCGGCTTTTGCACCGCCGCGCCGCCGGCTACCAGCGCGTTGTAATATCGGTCGACCTTCGCCTCGTCTTCGACGTTGATCGCAATCGAGAAGCCATCGAAGTTCGGCTTGCCCTTGTTCATGCCGTCCGACGCCATGATCGTGCTGTCGCCGATGGTGAAGCTGGCGTGCATCACCTTGTTCTTGTCGATCGGCATACCGCCCTCCGAGCGCGGCGACTCGGGCGACTCGCCGAAACGCATCATCATGCCGACCTTGGCGTCGATCGCCGTCTTGTAGAACGCGAGCGCCTCCTCGCAGCTGCCGTCGAAGAACAGGTAGGGATTGACGTTCATCGCTCACTCCTCGCGTTTGAACTCGCTCTTCAAGGTTGGTTCGTCGGGCTTTGTTCCTTTTATGCCTGTTTTCTTTGGCGATTCTTCGGCAGCCGGGCCCCGGTCATCTTGAAAGCTTGGTCGAAAATGGAACGAACAAATTCAATGCTGTCATGCCCGGCCTTGTGCCGGGCATCCCGCTTGGGGACGCACAGTGCCAGCCTAAGCGAGATGGCCGGGACAAGCCCGGCCATGACGATCGTATTGCACTCTAGCTCCAACTCTCAGGATGACGGGTCTGGATTCTGTGCCGCCTCGATCCGCGCCATGAACTGCGGCGAGATCGTGCGCAGCCGCTCGCGGTCGACGCGGCCGGAGCGCTGGATGTAGCTCATCGCGAGGTCGAGCGGCGCGAGGTCCATGTGGCGCGCGAAATCTTCATACCACCGCGCGCTCGCCGTGGCGCCGGCAACGATCTTCTCCACAATCGGCCGGCGCGCTCTATCGAATGCCGGCAATGCCGCCGCGACGTCGTCGTCGGCCTCGTGCAGCGCACGCTCGAGCGCGATCGCATCTACCATCGCCAGCCGGGTGCCGGAGCCGATCGAGAAATGCGCGGTGTGCGCAGCGTCCCCGATCAACACATGTTTTTTGCCGTGATGCCAGCGCTCGGCCCACACCTGCGGGAAGCGTCGCCAGATCGAATTATTGGAGATCAGCCGCGCGCCGCCGAGCGCGTCGGCGAACACCTTCTCGCACAGCGCGCGGGCGTCGCCCTCGTCCATGCGCTCGAAGCCGGCGCGCGCGAAGGTCGGCTCGTCGACCTCGACGATGAAGGTGCTGCGGCCGGGCGCGTAGCGGTAGTGATGCGCGTTGAAGTCGCCGATCGGCGTGTGGCGGAAGGTCTGGGTCAGGGTGTCGAACACCTTGCTGGTGCCGAACCATGCGAAGCGGTTGTTCATCAATGTGAGGCTCGCGCCAAATTCGGCCGCAAAAGTCCTGCGCACCAGCGAATTGACGCCGTCAGCGCCGACGACCAGGTCGGCGTCCGCGAAGTCTTCCAGCGAGGTCACGGTCCGCTCGAACTGCAAGGCGACGCCGGCGGCCCGCGTCCGCTCCTGCAACAGTTGCAGCAACTTCAGGCGGCCGATAGCGGCAAAGCCGATGCCGTCAATGACGATGCGCTCGTTCTTGTGCACGAGCGTCATGTCGTTCCATGACTCCATCTGCGGCGTGATCGTCGCATAGGTCTCGGGGTCGTCGGCGCGCAGGAAGTCCAGCGCGCGATCGGAGAACACCACGCCGAAGCCGAAGGTGGCGTTGGCCGGGTTCTGCTCGATGACGGCAACCTCGGCGCCCGGCCGTCGCCGCTTCAGCAGATACGACAGATAAAGCCCGGCCGGCCCGGCACCGAGGACGATGATGCGCATGGCCCTATTCTGTCATGGCCGGGCTTGTCCCGGCCATCCACGCCTTGTTCAATATGAAGGTGCCGACCGCATATGTGTACATTATGAGCAACAAACGTAATGGCGTCCTATATGTCGGCGTCACGAATGATCTTATTCGACGTTGTTACGAGCACCGCCACGGCTTGGTTGCCGGATTCACCAAACGTTATGGACTAAAGCAACTCGTCTATTTTGAAACCTATGACGACATCCGTATTGCGATTCAACGCGAGAAAAATATCAAGCACTGGTCACGCGCATGGAAGGCGCGGTTGATCAATGGTGCAAATCCCGAATGGAAAGACTGGGCTGAATCTTTGAGTTAAGGCGTGGATGGCCGGGACAAGTTTACGACCGGGCCAGCCTTCGGCCGGACCCGGTTGCCCGGCCATGACAGAAAACTTAAATCGTCTGGTTATACGCCCCGACCTCGGGGTGGGTGCGGATCACGGTGTCGACCGCCTTGAACATCTCGCGCATGCGCGCCTCCGACACCGGGCTTTCAACAACCACCACCAGCTCCGGCTTGTTCGACGACGCACGTACCAGCCCCCAGGTGCCGTCCTCGACCGTGACGCGCACGCCGTTGACGGTGACGAGGTCGCGGATCGCCTGCCCGGCGAATTTTTCGCCCTTGCCGCGCGCCCCTTGAAAATACGCCACGATCTCGTCGACGATGCCGTATTTCTTCTCGTCGTCGCAGTGCGGCGACATG
>CAZNTY010000220.1:0-12816 GCA_964576085.1 uncultured Undibacter sp.
CTCGAACGACTCCGCCCAGCTCGGCGACGGCACCGGTACCCAACGTACGACGCCGGTGGTCGTCTCCGGCCTCGGCACCGGCAGCATGCTGGTATTCGGCGAGGCCACCCTTACGACGACTTCGCTCACCGGCGGTCCCCACGCCATCACCGCGGTTTACAGCGGCGACGACAACCACGACGGCAGCACGTCGTCGGCGCTGACCCATACCGTCAATCAGGCCGACCAGACTATCAACTTCAGCAGCACCGCGACCGCCCCGACCGTTGGCGGCAGCTACACGCCGGCCGCGACTGCGACGTCGAGTCTGCCGGTGACATTCGGCGCCAGCGGATCCTGCACGTTCGGCGGCGGCAAGGTGAAGTTCACCGCGCCCGGACACTGCACGGTGACGGCCAATCAGCCCGGCGACGCGAATTACAACCCGGCGCCGCAAAAGACCCAGGACATCACCGTCGCCAAGGCGGCAACCTCGGTAACGGCGCGCGCCGCGCCCGCGACTGTGAGGCCGGGCAAGCCTGTGACGGTGACCGCGGTCATCACGGCGCCCGCCGGCTTGACGCCGGGCGGCACGGTGACCTTCAAAGAGGGCAACAAAACGCTCGGCACGGTCGCGGTCGCCACGAAGAAAGTGCAACTCGCCGTGCCGAGCCTTACGATCGGCACCCACATTATCACGGCGAACTATTCCGGCGACGCCAACCTGACGAAAAGCTCCGCCACCACTACCGCGACCGTGACGGCGGCGCTCGGCTTGGGCGGGGAAGCCAGGGTCAACAGCACGACGGGGGGCGCGCAGCCGCGCCAGCAGCCTGCGATCGCGGCGCTCAAGGCCGGCTACGTCATCGTTTGGACCGCGCAGGGACAGGACGGCGCAGGAAAAGGCGTCTACCTGCAACGCTACACGGCGATTGGAAAGAAGGCCGGGAACGAGACGCCGGTCAACACTGTGACGGCGGGCGGCCAGAGCGAGCCCGCCGTTGCCGGCCTCGCCAACGGCAATTTCGTGGCAGTATGGCAGTCGGCCAAGGAAGACAGGTCGGGGCTCGGCATATTCGGGCAGATGTTCAAGGCCAATGGGACGAAGAGCGGCGCCCCGTTCCGGGTCAACACCACCACCCCCAATGACCAGTCGCTGCCCGCCATCGCGGCGCTCGCGGACGGCGGCTTCATTGTCGCCTGGACGTCTGCAGGACAGGACGGCGACGGACTCGGAATCTATGCGCAGCGCTATGCCGCGGACGGTGTGGCGAACGGCGCCGAGTTCAAGGTCAACACGACCACGACAGGCCATCAGTCGGCGCCATCCGTCGCGGGGCTGACCGGCGGTGGCTTCGTGATCGCGTGGCAGGGGCCGGATGCCGGCGGGCTCGGCGTCTACGCGCAGCGCTACAATACGGACGGCAAGGCGCAGGGCAAGGAGACGCCGGTCAACAAGACCACGGCGAACGACCAGACATTGCCGTCCGTCGCCGCCCTCGACAATGGCGGCTTTGTGGTGGCGTGGCAGTCCAATCTGCAGGACGGCTCAGGCCTCGGCGTCTTCATGCAACGCTTCAACGCAACGGGCGCCAAGTCCGGCAACGAGGCGCGGGTCAATACCACGACGGCGAATGATCAGGGCGCGCCGTCGGCCGCCGGGTTCAGCGACGGCGGCTATGTGGTGGTATGGACGTCGAAAAACCAGGACGGCGCGGGACAAGGCGTCTTCGCGCAGGTATTCACGACTGCGGGCACCAAGGTGAACGCCGAGTTCGGGCTCAATGAGACGACCGCAGGCACCCAATCGCAGCCGGCGGTCGCGGCGTTCGCAAGCGGCAGGTTCGCCGCGGCGTGGACTTCGAACAACCAGGACGGCGACGGTCCGGGCATCTACGCCCGGCGCTTCCAAGTGCCGTTCGATTGATGCGGGCATTGCTGTAGGGCGCTAACGTGCTTTAGATCCTCAGGGGGATCGCCGTTTCTTCGCGAGCCACTTCCGCCAATTTTTTGGCCAGGATGACGGGCATGCGGTCATGCAGCGAGCTGATCAAGGCATTCGCAGGCAGGTAATGACCGTCCAGCTTTTGAGGTGCCCGCCGTTTTCTTGTCGGTCCATTCGTCCCAGAAACCGGCCATTACCCACTGGCCCATCGTCGGCCCAGATCACCAGGTTCTTGAATTCGCTATAGGTCGGGCGTTCGGCCAGCAGGCGACGACTTGCCGTTTTTGTCGCCGGAGAAACGGCCGGAAAAGTTGATAGAGATCAAAACGTCCTATCTCCGATTCCAAATATACTTTTTTAATCTTGCGGAGGGGTGAAATGCGGTCGAATCAATGGACGGCAGGCACATCAGCGTTGGCACTAGGTGCTCTGCTCGCGACGGGGCCGGCGGCGGGCCAACAGACTACGGGCACTCCGGGGGCGCCCAATGCAACGACTACAATTGATGGCCAGCAGTTACCGCCCCCGGATGCGAAATTCGGCGGCGTAATCAAGGATGGTGCACTCCAGTCGAAGCCTTGGTGGGCGCCGCGCGTCGTGCCGCCGAAAGGCGCGCCGAACGTCCTGCTGATCATCACCGACGACGCCGGCTTCGGCGTGCCGAGCACCTTCGGTGGCGTCATTCCGACACCGGCGATGGATCGCATCGCAAGCGAGGGTTTGCGTTACAATCGTATGTTTTCAACCGCGCTGTGCTCGCCGACGCGCGCCGCATTGATCACTGGCCGAAATCATCATTCAGCCGGCTTCGGCGTGATTTCGGAACAGTCCACCGGGTTCCCTGGCTACAACAGCATCATCGGTCGCGATACGGCGACCATTGGGCGCATTTTGCGCGACAATGGTTACGCCACGGCGTGGTTCGGCAAGGACCACAACGTGCCGGCCTTTGCGGCGAGCCAGGCTGGTCCATTCGATCAATGGCCGACCGGCATGGGCTTCGAATACTTCTACGGCTTTATTGGCGGCGATGCCAATCAATGGCAACCGAATCTGTTCCGCAACACGACGCAGATCTATCCATTCGAAGGCAAACCAGAAGGAACCTGGAATCTGGTCACCGCGATGGCCGACGATGCGATCGACTACATGACGCGGATCCATCAGACGCAGCCAGACAAACCGATCTTCATCAAATATGCGCCGGGTGCCTCACATGCCCCGCACCACCCAACCAAGGAGTGGGTGGACAAGATCAGCAAGATGAAGCTGTTCGACGAAGGCTACGAAAAAGTCCGTGAGCGAATTTTCGAGAACCAGAAGCGGCTCGGCGTTATTCCGAAGAACACGAAGCTGTCGCCGTGGCCAAAGAACCTGCTGAAGAAGTGGGATCAGCTCTCAGAGGACGAAAAGAAGCTGTTCATCCGTCAGGCGGAAGTATTTGCTGCGTATGTCGCCTATAGTGACCATGAGATCGGGCGCGTGATCCAAGCCTTCGAGGACCTGGGCAAGCTCGACAACACGCTGATCATTTACATCAACGGTGACAACGGCACGAGCGCGGAGGGTGGGCCGCTCGGGACGCCAAACGAGCTGGCCTTTTTCAACGGTGTCAGCGAGCTGCCAATCGACGTGCAGATGAAATTCTATGACGTCTGGGGCACTGACAAGACCTACAACCACATGTCGGCCGCATGGTCGTGGACTTTCGACGCGCCGTTCTCCTGGTTCAAGCAGAATGCGTCGCAGCTCGGCGGCGTGAACCAGAACATGGTTGTTTCATGGCCCGCGCGCATCAAGGACAAGGGAAGCCTGCGCGAGCAGTTCATGCACGTGGTCGACGTCGTGCCGACCATCCTGGAAGCAGCCGGCATCCATGCTCCGGAGACAGTCGACGGCATCAAGCAGAAGCCGATCGAAGGCGTCAGCTTCGCCTACACGTTCGACGCCAAGAACGCCAAGGCGGAGTCGCGACACAAGATCCAGTATTTCGAGATGATGGGCCAGTGGGCGCTCTATGATAGCGGCTGGTTCCTGAGCACCAAGGTCAATCGTGCGCCATGGCAGGCCTTCGGTCCGGCCAATCCGGATCCGCTGAATAACCAGGAGCTTCAGCTGTTCAACCTAAAGACCGACTTCAGCCAACAGATCAATCTCGCGGCGAAATACCCTGAAAAGGTCAAGACACTAAAGCGGAAATTTATTGCCGAGGCCAAGAAGCATCAGGTCTTCCCGATGGATGCCTCGGTGGCGGCACGCCTGGTCGCGCCCCGTCCTAATATCACCGCCGGCCGCAGCGAGTTTCTCTACACCCGCCCGATGACGGGCCTGCCGCAGGGTGACTCGCCGCTGCTCCTAAACACCTCCTATACCGTCAGTGCCGATGTTGATGTGCCGGAAGGCGGCGCCGAGGGCATGATTCTTACCTCTGGCGGCCGTTTTGCCGGCTACGGCTTCTACTTGCTGAAAGGTAAACCCGTGTGGCTGTGGAACATGGTCGATCTTCAGCGCATCAAGTGGGAAGGCGCCGACGCGCTCGCGACGGGACATCATGTCATCGAATTCGACTTCAAATATGAGGGTATGGGTCCAGGCACGCTCGCATTCAACAATTTCTCAGGCGTCGGCCGTGGAGGCACCGGCACGCTGAAGGTTGACGGCAAGGTGGTCGATACCAAGAAAATGGAGCGGACACTGCCGATGGCGTTGCAATGGGACGAGAGCTTCGACATCGGCTCCGACACGCTCACTGGCGTCAACGACGCGGACTATACGCCGCCGTTTCCGCTCACCGCCAAGCTCAACAAGCTAATAATCAAGGTCGACAGACCGCAGCTATCGCCGGAGGATGTCAAGAAGCTGGGTGAAGCGCAGCGCAACAATAGGATGAGTGAATAGATTGCAGAGCCCGAAGCGGAGCTCGGTTTCATTTTGAGATCGAGCGAGCCCTCGGTCGCAACCATGCGGTTTTGAACGCGTGCGATGGTCGATAAGTACAGCATCCCCCAGCAGCTCGGCGCCGCCGGACCGCGCTCGTTCCATGTCATGGCGAAGCCTGCTGGCTCGACCTGTAATCTTGATTGCAAGTACTGTTTCTATCTAAGCAAGGAGCGGCTGCCGAAGGGGCCCGGCACCGGCGCGATGAGTGATGAGACGCTCGAGCTTTTCATCCGGCAATACATCGAAGGCGTCACCGGTCCCGAAGTGGTGTTCTCATGGCAAGGCGGAGAGCCGACGTTGCGCGGGCTCGACTTCTTCCGCCGTGTAATCGCCTTGCAGAAGAAATACGCCAAGCCCAATCAGCGTATCGAGAATGATCTGCAAACCAACGGCGTCCTGATCGATGAGGACTGGGCAGCCTTTCTCAAGGATAATCGCTTCCTGGTCGGACTGAGCATCGATGGGCCGCGCGAACTTCACGATAAATACCGCGTCAACAAAGGCGGCGCGGCGACCTTCGACAAGGTGATGGCAGCGGCTAACCGTCTGCGTAAGCACGGTGTGCGATTTAACACACTCACATGCGTGCACCGGGGCAATGCCTCGCGCCCGCTCGATGTCTATCGGTTCCTGCGGCGTGAGCTCGATTCGACCGCGATCCAGTTCATCCCGATCGTCGAAGCAAAAGATTTCGAAACCGCAGCGCCGCAGGCGCGCGACCAAGCACAGCTGCCGATCATTGGCAGCCCCGAAGCGCGCCCCGGCCATCCTAATTCCGTCGTGACGGATTGGTCGGTCGATCCCGACGAATATGGATATTTCCTGTCGCGCGTGTTCGACGAATGGCTGCGCAAGGATCTCGGAAAAGTCTTGGTCAGCCATTTCGAGACGCTTGTGGCGCAACATCTCGGCATGGGTTCGCAGATCTGCATTTACAGTGAATTCTGCGGCAAGAACGTCGCCATCGAGCACGACGGCAGCCTCTATTCGTGCGATCACTACGTCTATCCAGACTATCGGCTCGGCTCGCTGCGCGAGACGCCGCTCGGCCAGATGGTCTTTTCGCCGGCACAGGTGAAATTCGGCTACGCCAAGTCGGAGACGTTGCCGCGCTATTGTCGTGAGTGCCCGTTCAAGACGGACTGCTGGGGTGAGTGTCCCCGCAATCGCCTGATCCGCACGCCGGATGGCGAGCCCGGACTAAATTATCTTTGCTCTGGCTTGCGGCGCTTCTTCAAGCATGCACTGCCGGCGGTCGAGCGCATCGCCAACGACATTCGTCAGGCGGAGAAAGCTCGGCAGCCCAGCCGTTGATCTTAATGTCTATGCGCAATATCGACTTACAGCTCACAGCTTTCGATCGACTGTTTGGCACCAATCGAAAACACGTTAAACGTGCCACACATCTCTGTCGGGCAGGTCGGACTCGTTCTATGGAACGGAGAATAAAAGAGGCAATGTATATTAACTAAATACCTTTGCGCGAAATTCTCGCTCGTGGCGTTTCTGGTCTTTTGGCTCGCAATCTGCTTTGGAAGCGATCTAAAATACATTTTATTTCAGATACTTGATTTGGAGCAAACTGCGCGCAGATAAAACCTGCCAAATAGCCGGATATCCCGCGCAGCCTGAGCGGCAATCAGTGTCGGCTCGTTCGTCCCCTGTTGCGGTAAGTATCGACATCCGGAAGCGGAGACGCATGAGCACCGTCGACCTCACGCGCTTCTTCGCTAAGATGGATGGTGATCCCATCAGTAATGCTTTCGTGTCGCGGCGTGCGGTGATGCCGTGGCGCGACCGGCGGCCACTCAGTGAGGACGACATCGCCGCGATCTGGCCGCGCCTGTTGTCGGAGCGCGGCCCGCCGCGCCAGCGGCTCGCTTATCTCCACGTTCCATTCTGCGCCAATCACTGCCTGTTCTGCGGCTTCTACCGCAACGCCTACACCGCGACTGAGGCCGCGACCTATGCCGGCCGCATAGTCGCAGAGATCGAGCAGGAGGCTGACGCGGCCGGCATCCGCCATCACCCGATCGAGGCGGTGTATCTCGGCGGCGGCACGCCGAGCGCGCTGTCGGCCGCCGATCTGGCGCGGATCCTCGATACCGTGCGGACAAACCTGCCGCTCGCAACGGATTGCGAGATCACGCTTGAGGGCCGCATCATCCATTTCGACGACGACAAGATCGACGCCTGCATCGCCGCCGGCGTCAACCGCATTTCGGTCGGCGTGCAGTGTTTTGACACCACGGTGCGCCGCCGCCAGGGGCGCCGCGCTAGCAAGGAGGAGGCGATCCGCTTCCTTGAAGGCATCCGCGACCGCAACCGAGTCGCGCTGGTCATCGACCTGCTGTACGGGCTGCCGGGACAGACGCTAGAGGTCTGGCGTGAGGACCTGCGCATCGCCGGCGATCTCGCGCCCGACGGCGTCGATCTCTACGGCCTCAACCTCATTCCAGGCACGCCGCTGCAGCGCGCGGTCGCTGCCGGCAAGCTGCACCCGATGACGCTGCAGCATCTCGGCGCAATGTATGAAGCCGGCACCACCTTCCTCGGCGCACGCGGCTGGCGGCAGATCAGCAACAGCCACTGGGCACGAACATCGCGCGAGCGCAACCGCTACAATCTGCGCATCAAGCAGGGCGCCGATTGCCTGGCCTACGGCGCGGGTGCCGGCGGCACCATCGGCCGCTACAGCTACAGCATCACCGGCGATCTGCGGCAATACAACGAGAGTGTCGCCGCCGGGCGCAAGCCGATCGGCGGCATGAGCGTTTCGGACGATCTCGCCGCCGCGCGCCACCATGTGACCGCTGGGTTCGAGATCGGGCAACTCGATCTCGAGGAGCTCGTAGTGCCGCATATCACTGACGTGAAAGCGCAATTAGCGCCGCTACTGAAGCAGTGGCAGCGCGCCGGATTGGTGGCGCTGGACGGCGATCTGGTGCAGCTCACGACTGCCGGCCGCTTCTGGTACAGCAACCTGATCGCGGCCTTCAACGACATCATCACCGGCACTGGGCCGGCTTCCGACGCTGCGCGCGCAGGCCCACCGCCATTTGCCAACCGACCGAACGCTGGAGGAATCACATGACCGACGTTGCCGCCTTGTCAGATCTCGACCGTGTACGCCAGGAACTCGCCGCAAAGCCGGACGGCGTGCTCGAAGCCGTCGCCTCGGCACACGGCATGCCGTTGCAGAGCGTGGTCGAATGTCTGCCCACTGAAATGTGGAGGCGAATCTCTGGCGCGCATTTCATCGACGTGATGCAGGACATCGCCGGCTGGGGCGGCATCATCTTCATCGTCCACAGCAAGGACGCCATCGTCGAGTTCGAGGGCCCGCTGCCCGGCGGTACCTTGGGCCATGGCTTTTACAACCTCAAGGGTGGCAACGGCCTGAGCGGACACCTGCGTGCTGCCAACTGCCGCACGATCATGTTCCTGCGCCGGCCGTTCATGGGTACGGACACGCTGTCGATGCAGTTCTTCAACGCCGACGGCGAGGCCATGTTCAAGATCTTCGTCGGCCGCGACGAGACCCGCCGACTCAAGGCCGATCAGGTCGCACGCTTCGCCGCCCTTGAAGCCCGGTTCGCGGCGGCGGCCTGAGGGAGCTCACGATGCGTCCGGTCTTGATCTTCGGGGCGAGCCGCGGCGTCGGGCTGGCGCTGGCCCGGATGGTGCGGCGGCTCGACGGGCCGGTCGTCGCCATGCTGCGTCCGGCAGCGGCGAGTTCTGATCTTGACTCCGTCGGCGTGCGTATCGTGCGCGGCGATGCGTTCTCACGGGCCGACGTTGCGAGCGCCTTTGCCGCCGCTCCCGCCGCTTGCGACGTAGTCTCGACGCTGGGTGGGCGGTCGCCGGACGGCCGCTATGTCGATGACGAGGGCAACATTATCGTCATCGACGAGGCTGCCGCCTGCAAGGCCGGCCGCTTCGTGCTGGTGACGTCGATCGGCTGCGGCAACATGGCGCCGTACCGCTCGGAGCGCGCCATCGCCGCATTCGGCGCCGCAGTCGATGCCAAGACGCGGGCCGAGGAGCATCTGCGGCGTATCATTCCCACGGCGACCATCATTCGTCCCGGCGGGTTGCGCTCGGAGCCGGCCACTGGTCGCGGCATCCTGACCTGCGATCCGCAGATGCACGGCTTCATTAATCGCGAGGACATAGCCGAGCTGATCGTGTGCGTGCTCGGCGATCCGGCGACAGCCGGGCAGACCTTTGCGGCGGTCGATGTCGACACGGCGCGGTCTGCCAATCCAATAAAGCCGTTTCATTTGCGGCCCGCCGCTCGGATCGTGCAACAGGATTGACCGCAGGCTACCCGGCTATTGCACGAGCGGGTGCTCGACGCCGCTGAGGTCGATGCCTTGAATGTCGGCGCGGCCTGCAAGGATGCGGACATATTGACGGAGTGCTTTTTCCTCGACAGCGGTCCGTAGCTGCTCTGCGATCTGCTCCTGCACCTGCTCGAACGGCAGTTTCGTGCCGGGGATGTGCCGGTCTATGGAGACGATGTGGAAGCCGTAGCGTGTCTTGACGAGGTCGCGCAGCAATCCCACCGCGCCAAGCCGGAACAGCGCCTTTTCGAACTCAGGGACGGTACCGCCGCGGCCGATCTGTCCGAGATTGCCGCCGTGCTGTCCGGAAGGACAGTTCGACAACTCGGCGGCCAACGCCGCGAACTGCGCTGGTTCGCGCAGTAAAGTATTCAGCGTGCTCTCGGCATGCGCCCGAATCTGGGCGACATTCACCTGCGGCGTTACCTGGAAAAGGATGTGGCGCGCGTGGACCAGATCGCCACTTCCGAATTCATCCGGATGCTGCTCGTAATAGCGGCGGCATTCGGCTTCGGTCGGGGTTGGCGTCGTCACTTCGCGCGCCAGCAGATTTTCGATGGCGTTCTCGATCGTTGTCCGGTCGTTCTCGCCCTCGTCGAGCAATCCGAGCGCCACGGCTTGCTGCCGCAGCAGCTCGCGCGTGGCCGCGAATGCCGCCATCCCGTCGTCATCGACCGTGACCGCGATGCCGTTGACGGTAATCGTCACGAGCGGACCGGCTCCTCGGCCCGGGTCTTCGGCGTGCGCACGATCTGATAGGGCCGGAACAGGTAGGATAGCGCCCCCACGCCGCTCCAGATGTGGATCATGCGGGTGAACGGCGACACCAGGAACAGCGTGAAGCCGAGCAGCACGTGCAGCTTGTAGGTAAGCGGCACGTCGATCATCAGCGTCGCAACGCCGCCGTCGAACGTCACAATGCCCTTGACGTAATCGGTCAGGGTCTCGAACAGAGCACCGTCCATATGGAAGGCCGAGAGCGGCACGGTGAGCAGGCCGAGCGCGAGCTGCAGCCACAGCATAAATGCGACCGCGATATCCCACTTGCGGCTGTTGAGCCGGATGCGCGGGTCGCCGAGCCGGCGCGCCAGCAGGATCGTCATGCCGATGATGGCGACCAGACCGGCGATGCCGCCGATCACCATCGCCAGAAGCTGATGCGCGACCGGCGTCAGGGCCCAGTCGACCGCCCAGTGGGGCGCCAGGAAACCGGCGAAATGGCCGAGGATGACGACGATCACGCCGTAATGGAACAGGTTCGAGCCCAGCCGGAGCTGCCGTTTGCGCAGGACTTGTGAGGAGTCGCTCTTCCAGGTGTAGGGCTCGCGGTCGAACCGGATCAGGCTGCCGATCAGCAGCACGACTAGGCAGACATACGGGTAGACGCCGAACAGCAGCGTATTGACGTATGGGTTCGCCAGCATGATCAAACCTCCGCTTTAACGGTGACGGGCATCGCAGCGCTCGCATCCTCGAAGGCCGGCCGCTCCGCCCAGTTGCGGTCGATCGCCTCGAGTCGCTCCTTCACGGCGGGAATCTTGCCGGGGTCGAGCGGGGCTTCGCCGGCCATGACGATCAGGGCCTGAAGCACGGCGGCGTAGGGGCTTTGCCGCGCCAGCAGGGAGCGGGCGAGGGCGGTGAGGATGTGCGCGCAGTCGGCCAGCAAAACCTGACCTTCGGTCATGTCGCGGCAGCTCAGGTATTCCAGTACCACTGGCAGGTAGTCGGGCAGCTCCCGCGACGACAGCTCAAAACCAGCGCGTTCATAGAGCTGCTTGAGCTCGACCATCGCCGCCCCGCGGTCCCGGCTGTCGCCGTGCAGGTGCTCGAACAGGTGCAGCGACAGCGCGCGGCCGCGGTCGAACAGGTCGACGTAGCGCTCCTCGGCGGCAAGCAGGTCGCCGTCACCGATCTCGTCGATCAGGTCCCGCAGGTCTTGCTGCTGTGCCGGCGGGATCAGCGGCGATTGGCGGATGACGTCGGCGATCTCCGGCAACGCCGCGCGCATCTCGGCGGTCGGGTAGGACAGCAGCGCGCTCAGGGCTCGAAAGACCAACACTGGCGCCTCCCTCAGGTGTCCAGCGGGCGGATCGGCGTCAGCTTGCGCCGGCCCATCTTGCCGCCGAACAGGGTCGAATGCGGCGGGCCGAAGTCACAGCCGTTGCCGAACGTGAAGCCGCAGGCGTTCTTCAGCCCATAGGCGTCCTCGGCCTGCTCGCGGTGGCTGGTCGGGATGACGAAACGGTCCTCGTAATTGGCGATCGCGAGATAGCGGTGCATCTCCTCGACCTCGGCCTGCGACAGGCCGGCTTGCGCCAGCACCGCCTCGCCGTCGCCCTCGCCGAGCTGGCGCTGGCGGAAGAAGATGCGCATCGCCAGCATCCGCTCCAGCGCGCTGACGATCGGCTCCTCCGCCCCGGCGGTCAGCAGGTTGGCGAGATAGCGCACCGGGATGCGCAGCGAGCGCACGTCCGGAATCTCGCCGACCGTCTCGATGGCGCCGGCATTGGCGTGCGACTGGATCGGCGACAGCGGCGGCACGTACCAGACCATCGGCAGGGTGCGGTATTCCGGATGGAGCGGGAAGGCGATCTTCCACTCGACCGCCATCTTGTAGGCTGGCGAACGTCTGGCGGCTTCGATCCAGTTCTCGGCGATGCCGTCGGCGCGCGCCTGCGCGGCCACCGCCGGGTCGTTGGGATCGAGGAACAGCTTGAGCTGCTCGTGATACAGGTCCGTCTCTTTTTCAACGGACGCGGCCTGCTCGATGCCGTCGGCGTCGTAGAGCAGCACGCCGAGATAGCGAATGCGGCCGACGCAGGTCTCAGAACACACCGTCGGCTGCCCGGCCTCGATGCGCGGATAACAGAAGATGCACTTCTCGGCCTTGCCCGAGGTCCAGTTGTAATAAATCTTCTTGTAGGGGCAGCCCGAGACGCACATGCGCCAGCCGCGGCACTTGTCCTGGTCGATCAGGACGATGCCGTCCTCCTCGCGCTTGTAGATCGAGCCGGACGGGCAGGAGGCGACGCAGCTCGGATTGAGGCAGTGCTCGCACAGCCGCGGCAGGTACATCATGAAGGTATTTTCGAACTGGCCGTAGATGTCCTTCTGCACCGCCTCGAAATTGTAATCCTGCGAGCGCTTGTCGAACTCGCCGCCGAGGATCTCCTCCCAGTTCGGGCCCCATTCGATCTTGTCCATCGGCCGTCCGGTGACGAGCGACAGCGGCCGCGCCACCGGCGCGGTCGGAAGCTCCGGCGCTATCTGGAGGTGCTCGTAGTCGAAGGTGAACGGCTCGTAGTAGTCGTCGATCTCCGGCAGATGCGGGTTGGCGAAGATCTTCGCCAGCACCGACAGCCGGCCGCCCTGCTTGGGCACGATCTTGCCGTTCTTCTTGCGGTCCCAGCCGCCGCGCCAGCGTTTCTGGTTCTCCCAGTCCTTGGGGTAGCCGATGCCGGGCTTGGTCTCGACGTTGTTGAACCAGGCGTATTCCATGCCCTGACGCGAGGTCCACACGTTCTTGCAGGTGACGGAACAGGTATGGCAGCCAATGCACTTGTCGAGGTTCATCACCATGGCGATCTGGGCGCGGACCTTCATGAC
>CAZNTY010000221.1:0-2190 GCA_964576085.1 uncultured Undibacter sp.
CATCCCGGCGCACAGGATGGTGCCGGTGGTCTGCTGCCGCAGCCCGGCCCTCATCATCAGCAGCGAAGTCTTGCCGCAGCCCGACGGCCCGACGATCACGACGAAGCGGCCGGCCGGCACCGACAAGGAAATATCCTCGAGCGCCTTCACTTCGCCTTCGCGTCCGGCATAGACGTGGGACAGCCCGGCGATCTCGATCGCAGGCGCGGCCGTTTCCTCGCGCGCGAGGCTCACAGGCGCCAAGTGCTGCATCGTGCCTCCAGCGCCCTGATCGTCTCGTTGAGCAGGATCGCGACGGTTGCGAGGAATATGACGCCGGCGAACAGCTGCGGCATCTGGAAACCTTCGCCCCAGTTGGCGATCAGCTGGCCGATGCCGGTGCGCGATGCGTACATCTCCGCGATCAGCACCCCGGTGAAGTTGAAGATCATCGAGATGCGCAATGCTTCGAGCAGGATCGGCATCATGCTCGGCAGATAGACGCGGGTGAGCACCTGCGCGCGGGTCGCGCCGTAGCTTTTCGCGACCAAAAGATGGTCCGCCTTGACGGATTCGACCGCGGCCGCCGCGCTCATGATGACCACGAAGATGGTGGAGAACGCGGCGTAGGCGACCTTCTGCTGGAATCCGATGCCAAACACCAGGATGAACATCGGCAGGAAGATCGATTTCGGCACGCTGAACACGTAGAACAGCATCGGCTTGAAGATCGCGCCGATATACTCGTTCTCGGCGGTCAATACGCCGATCGCAAGCCCGAGCGGGATGGCGATGGCGAAGGCCACCAGGAATTCCGCGCCCGATACCAGGATCGCCTCCTGCACGTTGCCGCGGCCAAGGATGTTGACCAGCATCACCAGCACTTCGGAGAGCGGCGGCAGCATGTCGCGATTGACCAGCCCGAGCCGCGGCAGCGCTTCCCATGCGCCGAGGACGGCGAGGAGAAGCGCAAGCCGCGCCAGAACGAGCTGATAACGTGTCACCGTGCGATCACTTCTTGGTCGGCACCACCTTGAACTGCGTCGTGTAGTCGTCCTTGACCGGTGCGAGGTCTTTCATGCCGACCAGCCGGGCGAGATCGAGCGCGCGCTCCATCCACTCCTTGTTCATCTCGCCGGTGGTGGACATGTGCTTGAGGTTGCCGTCGAGCTCTGCGGCGGCGACGTCCGGCGGGATGTCGTCGATCTCGGCGATCAACTTGACCGCGTCGTCACGATGGGTCTGCAGATAAACCACGCCGCCGAACAGAGCGTTGAGCACCTTTTGGATGTTCTGCGGCTTCTCCTGGATGTATTTGTCGGTCGCGATCCACAATCCGCTGAGATGCTTCGGTACGGCGTTGCCGAAATCGATCAGGCTGCGGCCCTGCTTCTTCATCATCACCTGGAACGACAGCGGCGAGTAGAGCACGACCGCGTCGACGTTGCCGGACAACATGTTCGGCACCAGTCCGCCGCCGCCCAGCGGCACGGTGGTGAACTTGATCTTGCGGTCCTGCATGGTCCAGCGCGCCAGCACGTCGGAGGCCGAGCCGGCCGCAGTGATACCAACCTTCTTGCCGTCGAGGTCTTCCGGCTTCTTGATCGGCGAGTCCTCCTTCACCATCAGGTACCAGCCGTAGTAGCCGAGCGCGGCGCCGGCGACCGCCTTGGTGGCGACGCCCTTGGTGCGCCCGGCGGCGATCAGCGCCGCGGAATTGAGCTGGAGATCGGCGGCGCCCGCCGCCATCGCCTCGAAGGTTTCGGCACCGCTGCGATAGATCGTGAGTTCCGCCTTGATGCCTTCCTTCTCGAACAGGCCCTGACGCTTGGCGGTCTCCGCGATGATGGTCGGATAATAGGTTTTGGTCGGCAGTCCGATGCGCACGGTATCCTGCGCGTTTGCGGGCGACTCCCCGAACAGCCCAAGGCCGCAAACGGCGGCGGCGATCACGAAATGCAGCAATGCATGTGTCGATTTCGGCATGGTTCTCCTCCCAACCTTGGATTTTGTCCTTTGCGTTGAGCCTACTTTCGCCCTCGGGCGCTGACAACCGCGGCAGAAAATGGGCGGAAGCCCACTCAGGCCGGCGGCGGTTCCTGAGAGAAGGCGAGCCGCGATTCCGATTTGAACTGCCGCCGCCACATCACGATCACGATGGCGGTTGTCGTCAGCGCAAGCGGCAGGGGACCGAGGAACCAGCCGAGATAG
>CAZNTY010000222.1:0-1517 GCA_964576085.1 uncultured Undibacter sp.
CGGGGTCGACAAATCGCGCGCGAATCCGAAAATCCCGCCCGATGACGAATGTGGCAGGGACAGGCAAAAACCAGCCATCGTTACCGTGGAACGCGTCGAGGTGATAGCCGCGCCCCTTCATCAATCCTTTCAGCGCTTCGCCCACCCATGCCACCAAGCCGAGCGAAAGCGCATATCCACAATCGATATCTGACAGGAGCAGGATGCTGTCGCGTGTCAGGGCCCTCAAATCGCCCGTTAGCCCCTGCCTGTCGGGCATGATTGAAACGACTCTGGCGCCTTGGTTTTCGATCTCTGAATGATAATCGGAGATGGTCTTGAGTTCGATTTTGCAAAAGGGACACCAGTGGCCCCGGTTGAAGCTTAGGACCACCGGTCCTCTGATTACGAGATCGTCGAGACTTACGAGCGAGCCGGATCTGGACGGAAGGGTGAAGAGCGGCATGATTTCGCCGACCGATGGCGCCGCACACCCGACCTCACCCGCATAGAGCCGCGCAACCAGATCGTCGTACGCCTCGGCAAAAGGGAAGTTAAGCTCGCGGAGCTTGCTTGCGTACGCAGCCAGTCGCGCATTCAGAGGCGCATCCATCATGCAGATGTCGGCGAAGGCGTCGGCGAGGGTCTGAGTTTGAGCCAAACAGGAGGTTCCAGTGAGAAAGACGTTCGAGCTTCGGTCGGTCGGCATGAGTTCTATCGCCGCGCAGTAAACCTCTCGTGTTCAACTGGCCGCAAGACAGATTCCTACCGTGCCATCTTGTATCAGTGGCAAGCAAACGTGAAATGCCGTTGGCATCCGGATTTAATAGCGAGGCGCTATGGAGATCGGACACGACGTCCGCTTCTGGCCCTGAGCAGAATTTTGACAGGGGCACGCGGTGCCTTTACCTGATTTAAGAGAAAATAAAGCTTCCCGAGCAATTCTCAAAAACGGAAAAAGCTGGCTTCGGCAAGTGTTGGGCGCGAGAGCAACGATCGATCTTGATGGTGCCACACTTATCCCGGAAGTAGATCGGGGCTTCGGGGAATTCATCGTGCGTAATACTCTGTGTTTCCTTGTGATTGCGTCTTGCGTGCTAAAGGCTCACGCCGCTGCCGCAGAGCCTGTTCAGCTGAATGGCGAAGCAATCAAGGCAACCATACCGGGCTCCGTTCTGAAACTCGATACGCCACTTGGTATGGTGGTGCCGATCAAATTCGACGGCGATGGCCTGATGTCGGGCGATGCCGGGCAGTTGGCATCCTACCTCGGTTCTCAGAAGGACAGAGGCCGCTACTGGCTCTCTGAAGATCGCATTTGCTACAAGTGGTTCCGTTGGTTCAGCGGAGAGCAGCACTGCCTGGCCATTCAGCGCGACGGACAACGGATATTCTGGCAGCGCGACGATGGCGAAACGGGAACGGCCACGCTCGAAGAACAGCACAAAGCACCCCCCGCACCGAAGGCTCCAGCCGCGGCATCAAAGCCGGTCAGAAAATATCTGGCGCCGCGCGAAGATCCTGCATCACCCAACACT
>CAZNTY010000223.1:0-5351 GCA_964576085.1 uncultured Undibacter sp.
CCGCTCGATGAAATACAGCACCGGATCGCGCGGCGGCAGCTTGAATGGGCTCTTGCCCGCCTGATGGAAGGTCTCGCGCCCGGCGTCGCGGTCGAGACCCTTGGCGACCGCGATCAACGGGATGTCGCCAAGCCCGAGCTGAGCGAGCGTCTCCTCGGCGACCCGCAACTGCCCCTGCCCGCCGTCGATCAGCACGAGGTCCGGCCAGACCTGCTCGTCGTCGAGCGGAATGTCGACCGGCGCGACCGCGGCCAGCGCGGCATCGGCGCTGATGCGCGGGCTCTCGGCGATCAGCCGCTTGAAGCGGCGCTCCAGCACCTCGCGCATCATGCCGTAATCATCGCCGGGGGCGAGCTCGGCCGAGCGGATATTGAACTTGCGATACTGGTTCTTGCGGAAGCCTTCGGGGCCCGCGACCACCATCGCGCCGGTCGCGTTGGTGCCGGAGATGTGGCTGTTGTCGTAAACCTCGATCCGCCGCGGCACGCGCGGAAGCGAGAACGTCTCGGCCGTCGCCTTGAGTAGTTTCTGCTGCGAGGAGGTGTCGGCGAGACGGCGACCGAGCGCCTCGCGCGCGTTGGCGAGCGCGTGCGCGACCAGCTCCTTGCGCTCGCCGCGGCGCGGCACGCTGACCTCGACCTTGTGGCCGGCCTTGGTGGCGAGCGCCTTCGCAAGCAGCTCGCGCTCCTCGAAGTCGTGCGAGACGAAGATGCAGCGCGGTGACGGCTTGTCGTCGTAGAACTGCGCGAGGAACGCGGACAGCACCTCGCCCGGACCGAGCGCGCGGTCGGCTTTCGGGAAATAGGCGCGGTTGCCCCAGTTCTGCCCGGTGCGGAAGAAGAACACCTCGACGCAATTATAGCCGCCGCTCTGATGCACCGCGAACACGTCGGCCTCCTCGACGCTGCGCGGATTGATGCCCTGGTGTGCCTGCACCGCCGACAGCGCGGCGAGACGGTCGCGGTAGATCGCGGCGCGCTCGAACTCCTGCGCCGCCGATGCCTTGTCCATCTCGGCGGCGAGTTGCTGCTTCACCGCCTGGCTGCGGCCGGACAGGAACGCGTTGGCCTCGCGCACCAGCTCCTGGTAGGCGGGAAAATCGATCTCGCCTGTGCAGGGTGCCGAGCAGCGCTTGATCTGGTAGAGCAGACACGGCCGCGTCCGCCCTTCGAAGAACGAATCCGAACATGAGCGCAGCAGGAACGCGCGCTGCAGGGCGTTGATGGTGCGGTTGACCGCCCAGACCGAGGCGAACGGCCCGTAGTAGCTGCCCTTGCGCGAGCGCGCGCCGCGATGCTTGAGGATCTGCGGCGCCCAGTGATCGGCGGTGATGAGGATGTAGGGAAACGACTTGTCGTCGCGCAGCAGCACATTGAAGCGCGGGCGCAGCCGCTTGATGAGGTTGGCTTCGAGCAGCAGCGCCTCGGTCTCGGTCGTCGTGGTGACGAATTCGAGCGAGGCGGTCGCGCCGACCATGCGCATGATGCGGCTGTCGAGCCCGGTCGGCCGCGCATAGGCGATTACGCGCTTGCGGATATTCTTCGCCTTGCCGACGTAGAGCACGTCGCCTTTGGCGTCGAGCATGCGATAGACGCCGGGCGACGACGGCGCATGCCTGGCGTAACGCAGGATCGCGGCGCGGCCGGCGGCGAGCGGTGCGTCGTCCGCCGCAAGCGCAGGCTCCTCGTCGAGCTCCGGCAGCGTCGCGACCTCGTCGTCCTCGACGAGCTCGCTCTGCGGATCGACGTCCTGTGTCGTTGTCTTCTTGCCGTTCATGACGCCATTCGGGACGAAGCGGATGATGCAGTACGCGTGGCGGCGTCCGTCATAGTAAATGGAGCGTGAGCGCGCATGGTAAACGCAAATCGCGTTCCGGGCCTGCGGCTAATGCTTCTTTAGGGATAACGGAAATGTCCGCGGCATCGTCGTTACTGATTCATGTCCGTTTAACGTAAAAGGCCCGATAAATCCTCCTGACATGGCGCGCGCTGCGCGCGATCGGAAATTCGTCGAGCGTCTTGCGTGCGCGGCGGGACATGGAGGGTGTGATGAAAAAAATCATTTATGCAGCGGGCCTGGTGATCGCAAGCGCGTCCGCCGCGACGGCGGCCGACATCCAGCGCCCGAGCTATTACGCGCCGGCCCCGGCCGTCGTGCCGGGCCCATTCAACTGGGCCGGCCCTTATGCCGGCGTCAACCTCGGCTATCAGTGGGGCTCCGTCACCCATAGCGCGACCGACCCGTCCGGCATCTTCGGCGGCGCGCAGTTCGGCTACAACTGGCAGAATGGCCAGTTCGTCTACGGCGCCGAGACAGACATCCAACTGTCCTCGGCGGACGACACCGCAACGCCGTTCCAGTTCTCCAATCCCTGGTGGGGCACCGCGCGCGGCCGCATCGGCGTCGCGTGGAACAGCTTCCTGTTCTACGGCACCGGCGGCCTCGCTTATGGCGGGCTGGAATCGAAGACGGCGGGCCTCTCGGAAGACAAGACGCATTTCGGCTGGACCATCGGCACCGGCGTCGAGGTCGCCCTCAACCGCGCCTGGTCCGCCAAGGCGGAATACCTTTATGTCGATCTCAACGACCGCAGCTATTCGACCACCGGCACGCATAACGGCTTCTGGTCCAACATGCTGCGCCTCGGCGTCAATTATCACTTCTGAGTTCCCTGCCCGCACCGGTTCCAGAATGCAGCCCCGGACCGTCGGTCCGGGGCTTTTTCGTGGCAGGAATTTGGAAACGATGTCTTTACCCTCATGCACGCTCAGCGCCGGTGGAACTTGGTTGCCGTAAAGACACAGCGGTCGTGCCTCATCCGTGCCGCATTGAATTGTCAGGAACGGATGACGGAAACGTGAGTTAAATTTGCGATCGCGAACGCGCGGTTCGCATCGTGTGATTTTCAGTTGGTTGTCGAAGGGGAGGTCCCGATGAAGTCGATTCTCTATGCAAGCGTGGCTGCCATGGCGCTCAGCCTCGGCCTCGTGTCGGCGAATGCCGCCGATCTCCAGCGTCGCGCCGAGCCGGTCAAGGCTCCGCCTTATGTAGCGCCGGTGTTCACTTGGACTGGTCCTTACATCGGTATCAACGGCGGCGGTGCCTGGGGCAAAGCCGATTTCGACGGCGCGTTTCCCGGCAGCATCGATCCGAACGGCGGCCTGATCGGCGGCACGCTCGGCTACAACTGGCAGATGGGCGCCGCGGTCGTCGGCATCGAAGGCGACATCGACTGGAGCAACATCCGCGACACCGGCACTTGCGGTGGCGCGCCGTGCCGCGCCAACAACTACTGGCTCGGCACCGTGCGCGGCCGTCTCGGCTACAACGCCGGACGCTGGATGCCTTACGTGACCGGCGGTCTCGCGGTCGGCGACGTCCACAGCCACATCACCGGCTTTAGCGACACCGAGACGACCAAGGCGGGCTGGACGGTCGGCGCCGGCATCGAGGCGCAGATCGCCGGACCGTGGAGCGCCAAGCTCGAATATCTCTATGTCGATCTCGGCCGCGGCGACAGCATCGGCGGCACCGGCTCGGCGGCGGATCTCAAGACCAACATCGTGCGCGCGGGTCTGAACTACCGCTTCTGATCGGATCATCGCTCCGACAAAAAATGCCCCGGACCGCTTCCGGGGCATTTTCATTTCCAGCCTCAGGCTGCGACCTTGGTCTCGCCGAACGCCGGCACCTGCGCGGCGAAACGGTCGAGCCAGGCGACGAGGCGCGGGTGATCCTTGCGCCAGCGTCCCTCGAAGCGCAGATCGCCGTAGCCGAGCGTGCAGGCGAGCGCGATCTGGCCGACGGTCGGCGTCGCGTCGAGCCCGGGCGGCGAGGCCTCGATCGCGGCGAGGCCGCGCTCGACCTTGCCGGCCTGATGGTCGAGCCACTTCGGCTCGTGACGCTCGGCGGCGCGAAACCGCTTCTCGTAGACGAGCAGCAGGGATGCGTCGCAGATCCCGTCGCACAGCGCCTGCAGCCGCAGCGCCGCGAAGCGTGCGGCCGGCTCGCGCGGAATGATCCTTCCGCCGCCGGCGCGGTGATCGAGATATTCGAGGATGACGCGCGAGTCGTAATAGACGGTGCCGTCTTCCGAGATCAGCGCCGGGATCTTGCCGAGCGGATTCTGCTTCCGCAGGTCGTCGCCCGGATCGTTGGTATCGGCCGGACGCGTCTCGATCTGATCGGCGAGGCCGAGCAGGCTGATGGCGATGCGGACCTTGCGTCCGAACGGTGACGGCGCGGCGTTGCGAAGGATCATCATGTGAATGCAATTTCCCTGGCCGAAGCGGGCGGACGCCCGCGGCGTTCGAATTCAACCTCATGTCGGCGGACCGCGGCGAGCGCGCCCACTCGCGCATCAGCCAGAGACGACGAGATTGACCGCCTTGGGGCCCTTGCCCTTCTTGTCCGGCTCGACGTCGAAACTGATCCGCTGCCCCTCGTTCAAGTTCTTGAGCCCAGCCTGCTCGACCGCGGTGATGTGCACGAACACGTCGCGCCCACCATCGTCCGGTTTGATAAAGCCGTAGCCACGTTCCCCGTTGAAGAACTTCACCACTCCAGTTTGCGCCATTGGCAATAACTCCTCGCCCCGCAACTGCGAACCGCCAACCCCCACGGAAGACGGCGCGGCTGACATTCACGTACGGGGAAAGCGTCGGCCTGCTTGGGGCCTCAGTCACTCCGCCGGCCCCCGATCGGGGCGGAACGCCTGCCTGTGGAGCGAACGCTAGACCAACCGGAACCCGGTGGAAAGCCGCTAGCGACGGGGCGCCTCGCCGGCCAGCCAGTCGAGGCGCCAGGCCTGCGTGGCCATGTGCCGGCCTGCGTGTTTGCCTGCTTTGCCCGCCTCTTTGCCCAGAATGGCGGCGAGAACCGGCAATAAAGCGTTCAATTCGCGCTCCAGGGTCCATGGCGGGTTGAGCAGGATGAGGCCGCAACCATTGAGACGGCTGGGGTCGCTCAGCGGCGACACCGTCAATTCCACCCGCATGATCTTCGGGATGCCGAGCCGGCGGATGCGCTTGGCGAGCGCGTCGGGCTGCGGCCGGCCCTTGATCGGGTACCACAGCATATAGATGCCGCCGGCCCATTTGCGCTGCGCCAGTTCCAGGCTGCCGGCGAGGCGGGCGAAGTCGTCCTCCTGCTCGAACGGCGGGTCGATCAGGACGACGCCGCGCCGCTCGACCGGCGGGATGTAGGCCGACAGCGCGGTCCAGCCGTCGATCTCGATCGCCTTGACGCGGTCGTCGCCGCGCAGGGCCCGGCGCAGCGCGGCGGCGGCCTGCGGCGCGAGCTCGCCGGCGCTCACGCGGTCCTGCGTGCGCCGGAATTAGCGCGCCACCACC
>CAZNTY010000224.1:0-5110 GCA_964576085.1 uncultured Undibacter sp.
CTCGTCGCCGAGGATGTCGGACAGCACCGCGAAACGCTCGCCCTCGAGAATCAGGCCCATCGCAATGCCGGCGGTCGGCCGCTTCAGCGGCACGCCGGCATCCATCAAGGCGAGCGAGGAGCCGCACACCGTCGCCATCGACGACGAGCCGTTCGACTCGGTGATCTCCGAGACGACGCGGATCGTGTAGGGGAATTCGGCGGGCGTCGGCAGCATCGGATGAATCGCGCGCCAGGCGAGCTTGCCATGGCCGATCTCGCGGCGTCCCGGAGAACCGATGCGGCCGGTCTCGCCGACCGAGAACGGCGGGAAGTTATAGTGCAGCAGGAAGGTTTCCTTGTAGGTGCCCTGCAGCGCGTCGATGAACTGCTCGTCCTCCGCGGTGCCGAGCGTGGCGACCACCAGCGCCTGGGTCTCGCCGCGCGTAAACAGCGCCGAGCCGTGGGTGCGCGGCAGCACGCCGACCTCGGCCACGATCTGGCGGACCGTCTTGACGTCACGACCGTCGATACGCCTCCCGGTGTCGAGGATATTCCAGCGCACGATCTTGGCCTCGAGCTCCTTGAACACGCCGCCCACCTGGAGCTTGTCGTATCTCGGCTCGGCACCCTCCGGAAAGAAATGGGCCATCACCTTTTCCTTCACGGCGGCGACGGCGTTCTGGCGGTCCTGCTTCTTCACGATCGCATAGGCGGCGCGCAGGTCCTTTTCGGCGAGGTCGAGGATTTCCTTTTCGAGGGCGGCGTGATCGGGAGCGGCGAGCTCACGCGGCTCCTTGGCGGCCTTCTCGGCGAGCTTGATGATGGCTTCGATCACCGGCTGAAAGTGGCGATGGCCGAACATCACCGCGCCGAGCATGATCTCCTCGGACAGCTCCTTGGCCTCCGATTCCACCATCATCACGGCGTCGTTGGTGCCGGCGACCACGAGGTCGAGCTGGCTCTCCGGCATCTCGTCGAGCTGCGGGTTGAGCACGTATTCATTGTTGATGAATCCGACACGGGCGGCGCCGATCGGGCCCATGAAAGGAACGCCGGACAGCGTCAGCGCGGCGGAGGCCGCCACCATCGCCACGATGTCGGGATCGTTCTCGAGGTCGTGCGACAGTGTGGTGACGATGACCTGGGTGTCGCAGCGCCAGCCGTCCGCGAACAGCGGGCGCACCGGGCGGTCGATCAGGCGCGAGGTCAACGTTTCCTTCTCGGTCGGACGGCCTTCGCGCTTGAAGTAGCCGCCGGGAATGCGGCCCGCGGCGAAGAATTTTTCCTGGTAGTTGACGGTGAGCGGCAGGAAGTCGACCCCTTCCTTGGGCTGTTTCGCCGCGACCACAGTGGCGATCACGGTGGTTTCGCCGTAGGTGGCGAGCACGGCGCCGTCGGCCTGCCGCGCCATGCGGCCGGTTTCGAGCGTCAGCTTGCGGCCACCCCAGTCGAGTTCAACGGTATGCTTATCGAACATCTGTTCTGTCTCTCATGATTTTCGGCGCGTTCCGAAAGCCATGAGCAAGACGGCGAGAGGCTGTTGCATGTTTCCGCGACGCGGAAGGCAACAGCGTCCGGCGATCCTGCCATGGCTTCGAACCTTGCCCGGGCAACCGACGAACCCTGTCCGTTCGGCCCCGACGTCGGGCGGCGCGTTTCGCCACCGGACCAAAAAGCGGATGCTGAAGTTTCAGAAACCGGCATCCGCGTGTGAAACGCGCGGGACCATTCCCGCGCGCGAAAAAATCAGCGGCGAATGCCGAGCTTGTCGATCAACGACCGGTAGCTATTCTCATTGGTGCGCCGCAGGTAATCGAGCAGCGTGCGGCGCTGGCCGACGAGCTTGAGCAGGCCGCGGCGCGAATGATTGTCCTTCACGTGCGTCTTGAAATGCTCGGTGAGATTGTTGATGCGCTCGGAGAGGATCGCGACCTGCACTTCCGGCGAGCCGGTGTCTCCGGATTTCTTGGCATATTCCTTGATGACTTCAGCCTTGCGGCTGCTGGTAACCGACATCGGTCAGATTTCCTTTCTTCGGCCGGCGCTGCCGTGCAGCCCGGTCAGGTTGAACACGCGCTTGGGGACGATTTCACCGCGATCTACTTCAGCGAGAGCCTGCAACCGGCCCTCCGCCGTCACATAGACCGTTCCGGTGAAGATCGGAGCGTCCCGTCCGCGCAACAAAACGGCTTGGCCTCTTTGCAGCCTTGCCGCATCCGCCCGGCTGACGGCCAGCGCCGGGATGTCGTCCAGCGCGGTCTCGACGGGCATGAGCGCGTCGGCGAGGTTGGCCTCGCCGGCCGCGGCTCTATCGCATATCGCCTGCAGTTGTTCCAGCGGAATCATGGTTTCCTCGCCGAACGGGCCGACCGCGACCCGCCGGAGCGCGCAGACATGGCCGAAACAGCCCAGTTTCCGGCCCAGATCGCGGGCGATCGCCCGGACATAGGTGCCCTTGCCGCATTCGGCTTCGAATACGGCGTGGTCCGGATCGGGCCGCTCCGCCAACTCCAGGCGGACAATCTCGACCTCGCGCGGAGCAAGCTCGACCGCCGCGCCATCCCGGGCAAGATCGTAGGCGCGCTCGCCGGCAACCTTGATGGCCGAGAAACGGGGCGGGGTCTGCAGGATGGTGCCGGTGAAGGCCGGCAGCGCGGTGCAGATCGCGGCCTCATCCGGACGCGCCGCGCTGCTCTGCGTCACCCGGCCTTCGGCGTCGTCGGTATCGCGCTCCTCGCCCCAGCACACCGTGAAACGGTAGAGCTTGCGACCGTCCATGACGAAGGGAACGGTCTTGGTCGCCTCGCCGAGCGCGATCGGCAGCACACCGGAGGCGAGCGGATCGAGCGTGCCGGCATGGCCCGCGCGCTTCGCCTTGAACAGGTGCTTGACCGTGCCGACCGCCTGGGTCGAGGTCATGCCGACCGGCTTGTCAAGGATCATCCAGCCGTGGACGTCGCGCTTCTCGCGCTTGAACTGGCGCGGCGGAGCGCTCGACGGTTCGGGACGGTCGTCCATCAATCAGCATCCCCAAGGTCGCGCTTTACCGACGGCGAGCGCAGCAGCCTGTCGATGCGCTCGGCCTCGTCGAACCGCTCGTCGAGCCGGAAGCGAATGTCCGGTGCGAATTTCAGGTTGACCCGGTGTGCGATCTCGCCGCGCAGGAATTTCCTGTTGCGCTCGAGCGCTTCCATGACCGGCTTCGTATCCTTGCCGCCGAGCGGCATCACGTAAATTGTCGCGAGGCGCAGGTCCGCCGTCACGGCGACTTCCGGCACCGTAATCATGTGACTCTCCAGCACCGGGTCGTGCACATCGCCGCGCGTGAGCATGTCCGCCAAAGCATGGCGGATCAATTCGCCGACGCGCAGCTGGCGCTGCGAAGCGCTCTGCGTGTCACGATGATGTTTTTGCCGAGGCATGACATATCCATTCTGTCATGCCCGGCCTTGTGCCGGGCATCCACGCCTTGCTTCTCTTGCGAGAAGGCGTGGATGGCCGGGACAAGCCCGGCCATGACGGGTTGAAAAATCGGGTGGCGGTCTGAGCTACGCGCGAGTGAGACTTGGACTCACAGCGAGCGTTGAACCTGCTCCACCCGGTAACATTCGATCACGTCGCCTTGCCGCATGTCCTGGTAGTTCTCGAAGGCCATGCCGCACTCCATGCCGGCTCCCACTTCGCGCACGTCGTCCTTGTAGTGCTTGAGCTGCGAGAGCTTGCCTTCGTGGATCACGACGTTGTCGCGGATCAGGCGAACGTTGGCGCCGCGTTCCACGGTGCCGTCGGTGACACGGCAACCGGCGATCTTGCCGATCTTGGAGATGTTGAAGATTTCCAGGATCTGTGCGTTGCCGAGCATGGTTTCGCGCAGCGTCGGCGCCAGGAGGCCCGACATCGCCTTTTTTACATCATCGACCAGGTCGTAGATAACGTTGTAGTAGCGAATTTCGATGCCGGCGCGTTCCGCCGCCTCGCGCGCTTCCTTGTTGGCACGCACGTTGAAGGCGATGATCGGGACACCCGACGCCTCGGCGAGCGTCACATCGGATTCGGAGATGCCACCGACGCCGCCATGCAGCACCCGCGCAGCGACCTCGTTGGTCGCGAGCTTGTCGAGCGCGCCGATGATCGCTTCGAGTGAGCCCTGCACGTCGGCCTTCACCACCAGCGGAAACTCCTTGCGGCCGGTGGTGCGGGCCTGCGCCATCATCTGTTCGAGCGAACCGCGCATGCCGGTCGCGCGGACCGCCATCTTCTCGCGCTTCTGCCGCGCCCGATAATCGGTGACTTCACGGGCGCGAGCCTCGTTTTCTACGACCGCCAGGCGATCGCCGGCATCGGGCGTGCCGGAGAAACCAGGCACTTCCACAGGCGTGGAGGGTCCGGCGCTTTGCACGCTATCGCCGGTATCGGAAATCAGCGCCCGGACGCGCCCCCACTCGGCGCCGGCGACGACAATATCGCCAGTGCGCAGGGTGCCGCGCTGCACCAGCACAGTCGCCACCGGGCCGCGGCCGCGGTCAAGCTTGGCTTCGATCACAGTGCCTTCGGCTGGACGGTTCGGATTGGCCTTGAGGTCAAGAAGCTCGGCCTGCAGGCCGATCATCTCGAGCAGCTTGTCGATGCCCTGCTTCTTTAATGCGGAAACTTCGACGTCGACGACCTCGCCGCCCATCGATTCAACCTGCACCTCGTGCTGGAGCAGGTCAGTGCGCACGCGCTGCGGATTGGCGTCAGGCTTGTCCATCTTGTTGATGGCGACGATGATCGGAACCTTGGCCGCCCTGGCGTGATGAATCGCCTCGATCGTTTGCGGCATGACGCCGTCATCGGCGGCCACAACGAGAACCACGATGTCAGTGACCTACGCGCCGCGGGCCCGCATGGCGGTGAACGCGGCGTGGCCCGGCGTGTCGATGAACGTGATCTTCGCGCCGGAGGGCGCGGTCACCTGATAGGCGCCGATATGCTGGGTGATGCCGCCGGCCTCGCCCGAGACGACATTGGCGTCGCGGATGGCGTCGAGGAGCGAGGTCTTGCCGTGGTCGACATGGCCCATGACGGTCACGACCGGCCAGCGCGGCACCATATGCTCGGCCTCGTCGGCCAGGCCCTCGACGCCGATC
>CAZNTY010000225.1:0-4894 GCA_964576085.1 uncultured Undibacter sp.
TGCTGTTCGACGAGCCGACCTCGGCGCTCGATCCTGAAATGATCGGGGAAGTGCTCAACGTGATGGTCGAGCTTGCCGAAGGCGGAATGACGATGGTCGTCGTGACTCATGAGATGGGCTTTGCCCGCAAGGTCGCGGACCGCGTCGTCTTCATGGACATGGGTGAGATCGTCGAGGACGCGCCGACCGAACAATTTTTCCAATCGCCGTCATCGGCGCGGGCGCGCGAATTTCTATCGAAAATCCTGCAGCACTGACGACTAACCGTTGGTGCCGCCGAGGAACTTGGCCGGATCGACCGGCGTCGAGCCCTTGCGGATCTCGAAGTGCAGCTGCGGCGACGAGACGTTGCCGGTCTGTCCGGCGCGCGCAATGGTCTGGCCGCGCTTGACGGTATCGCCGCGCTTGACCAGCAACTCGCTGGCATTGGCATAGGCCGACACATAACCGTTCGAATGGCGCACCAATACCAAGTTGCCGTAGCCCTTGAGCTCGTTGCCGGCGTAGGCGACGACGCCATCCTCTGCCGCCTTCACCGGCGTGCCTTCGGGCACCGCGACATTGATGCCGTCGTTCTGGGCGCCGTTTGGCTTGCTGCCGAAGGCCGAGATGATGCGTCCATGCACGGGCCAGCGGAACGACGGCATCGATCCGGTCGGCTCGGCCGCCTTGGCGGAATTGTCCTGCGCCGCCGGCTCCTGGGTCGCCATGCGCGCGGTCTCTTTTGCCGGAACGGTCGTCACGGGCGCCGCAGGCTCGGCGGTGGCAACGTGTTGTGGCGGCGCCTGACGAACGGGCTGCTGCGCCGCGGGCTGTTTCGGCTGCTGTATCGTGCTTGCCTGTTTCGCCGGTTCGGCATGCCGGCCCGGGATCGTCAGCCTGTCCCCCATCTTGAGCTTGGTGTAGGGCTCGATCCTGTTGGCCTTGGCGAGCGCCGCCAGTGTGACGCCGTATTTGCGTGAAATGCCCATCAGGCTCTCACCCGGCGTCACCACATGGACGAGTTCTGCGGCTGGCGCCGGATGTGCTGCCGTGACCGGAGGCTGTGTCGGCTTGGGCGGCGGCGCGTAGCGCTGCGAGGTGGCCGCGCTCGACACATAGCGCGGGATCACCAGGTGCTGGCCCGGCCGGATCGCCGATGGGTTGCTGATGTTATTCGCCTGCATGATGGCGGAGGCCGGCACGCCGTATTTGCGGCCGATCGCCTCCACACTGTCTTCCGAGCCGACGACGACCGGCGTGCCGCCTTCCCAGGTCCAGTGGCCGGCGGGCGCAGGCGGCGCCGAAACCGAGCCGGTGACGTCCTGCGTCGGCTGCGCCGGCCGGTAGGCGCCGAGACCGCCGGCGCCCTGCACCACCCCCGTCGAGGCGACCGTTTGCGGACGGCTCGGCGCCGGCAGCGGCTGGCTGGAGATTCTCGACGACGGTCTTGACGGCACCGAGCCGGTGACGTCCTGCGGCGGCGTTGCCGGCCTGCTCGAGGCAAAGGGATTATCGACCTCGAAGCGACCGGAATCCGAACAGCCGGCGGCAGCGATCGCGATGACGGCAAAAGCGGCGGCGCGCATCAAAATCCGCGCGCGGAGCGACACAACAGACGCGGGCATACGGTTACTCATTCATACGCAAAACCGGAGGTGTTTGAATAAACACCGCCTGAGTAAATAAGGTTTTAAGTTTTGTCGGCTGTCAGGTCCGGCCGGTGAGTCTGGCAAAAATGCCACACCGGTGCGTTAGAGCTCGCGCGCCTGGCCTGGCAGCAGTGGCACGAACCGCACGCCGATCAGGGTTTCACGTTCGACACCGCTCGGCGTCTTGGTCAGCCTGACGATGTGCTGGGGTCCCGCGTGCGGACCGAGCGGCAACACCATTATGCCGCCCTCACCCAACTGCTCGACCAGCGCCGGCGGCACGTCCTCGGCCGCGGCGGTGACGATGATGCGGTCGAACGGCGCGCGCGCCGGCGCGCCGGCGAAGCCGTCGCCGGTGATTACCTCGACATTGTCGTAGCCGAGCGCGCGCAGCCGCTCGCGAGCCTGGTCGGCCAGGGTGCGGTAGCGCTCGATGCTGACCACCTCGCGCGCAAGCCGCGACAGCACCGCGGCCTGATAGCCGGAGCCGGTGCCGATCTCCAGCACGCGATGATGTGGCAGCACGCCGAGCTGCTCGGTCATGTAGGCGACGACGTAAGGCTGGCTGATGGTCTGGCCGCAGGCGATCGGCAGGGCCTGGTCGGCATAGGAGCTGGCAGCGAAGTCGCTATCGACGAACCGCTCGCGCGGCACCTCGTCCATTGCCCGCAGCACCGCCTGATCGCTGATGCCGCGGCGGCGCAACGTCAGCAGGAACTGCATCCGCTCGTCGTCGTGCTGTCCGGGGTGCCCGCTCAAAATTCACCCGTTGTGGCAGTATTTTTCCCGCAATTTGTTCTATTTTACGCCCGCCGTCCGCCCGATGGAACCACCGCGTGGCGCGCAGCGTTCGATGGGGGCTCAAAACCGACCAATGCCAGATGCCCGCCTGCTGATCGTCGAGGACGAATACCTGATCCGGCTGCTGCTGGAGGACATGGTGGCCGAGCTCGGTTGCAGCGTCGCCGCCATCGCCTCAAGCCTCGCTGAGGCGAAGAGTCTCGCCGCCGACACCGCAATCGATCTCGCAATCCTCGACGTCAACGTCGGGGGCGAGCACGTGTTTCCGGTGGCAGAGATCCTCAAGAATCGCGGCGTGCCGTTCGTCTTCATCACCGGTTACGGCGCGCGGGGCCTGCCGGAAGCCTACCGCGAGGCGCCGACGCTGCAGAAGCCGTTCCAGATGGATGAGTTGCGGGCCATGCTCGCGCGCATGTTGCCCCGCCTTTAAGCAAAATCCGCCGCGAGCAGCGTCATGAACGGCTCATCCGTCATGTCGAGCCGCAGCGGCGTCACAGCAATGCGCCGCTCCGCCAGCGCGCGGATGTCCGTGCCAGGGCGCGCCTCGGCCGCGGTCTGGCGTTCGAACGCCACCCAGTAGTACGGATTGCCGCGTCCATCAACGCGCGGCTCGATCCGCAGCAGCTCCTGGTCGCGCTTGCCCTGCGCAGTGATCGCAACGCCGACGACTTCCTCGGGCAGACAGTCCGGGAAATTGACGTTGACCAGCACATCCTTCGGCATGCCGAGCGCGAGCACACGGCGGATCAGGGCTGGCGCGTGCCGCACCGAGGTCTCCCACAGCGGCGCGGTGCGCGTCGCAGCGCCGAACGCCTGCGACAGCGCGAATGACGGAATGCCGAGCACGGTGCCCTCCATCGCGCCGGCGACGGTGCCGGAATAGGTCACGTCCTCGGCGGCGTTGCGTCCGCGGTTGACGCCCGACAGCAGGAGGTCCGGCCTCTGCTTGAGGATGTGCCGCGCGCCCATGATGACGCAGTCGGTCGGCGTGCCCTTGACCGCGAAGCGTTGCTCGCCGATTTCGCGCAGCCGCAGCGGGTCGTTGAGCGACAGCGAATGCGACACGCCGGACTGGTCGGTTTCCGGCGCGACGATCCAGACGTCATCCGACAAGGCGCGCGCGATCTTCTCGCAGGCGTCAAGTCCCGGCGCGTGGATGCCGTCGTCATTGGTGATGAGAATGCGCATGCAACCTTTGTCGACTAGGGACGCACTGTGCCTACCTAAGTGAGATCGCCGGGACAAGCCCGGCGATGACAACAACTAAGACACTCGAACTAAGATATTCGCTCGACCTTTGTGACCCCACCCATATACGGCCCCAGCGCCTCGGGCACGGCAATCGAACCATCGTCCTGCTGATAGGTTTCCATCACCGCGATCAGCGCGCGGCCGACCGCGACGCCGGAGCCGTTGAGCGTGTGGACATGGCGCACCTTGCCGTCCTTGCCGCGGAACCGCGCGTTCATGCGCCGCGCCTGGAACTCGCCGCACACCGAGCACGACGAGATTTCGCGATAGGCGTTCTGCCCCGGCAGCCATACCTCGATGTCGTAGGTTTTCTGCGAGGCGAAGCCCATGTCGCCGGTGCAGAGCGTGACCACGCGGTAACGCAGGTCGAGCTTCTTCAATATCTCTTCGGCGCAGGCGAGCATGCGCTCGTGCTCGTCGCGCGACTGCTCGGGTGTTGTGATCGACACCAGCTCGACCTTGGTGAACTGGTGCTGGCGGATCATGCCGCGGGTGTCCTTGCCGGCGGCGCCGGCCTCGGCGCGGAAGCACGGCGTGCAGGCGGTGAAGCGCAGCGGCAACTTGTCTTCGTCGACGATGGATTCACGGACGAGATTGGTCAGCGGCACCTCGGCGGTCGGGATGAGCCAGAAATCCTCGCCCGCCCTGAACTGATCATCGCGGAATTTCGGCAACTGCGCGGTGCCGAACATCGCCTCATCACGCACGAGGATCGGCGGGCTGACTTCTGTATAACCGTGCGTCTCGCTGGTGTGCACGTCGAGCATGAACTGGCCGAGCGCGCGCTCCATACGCGCCAGGCCTTTCTGCAGCACAACGAAGCGCGCCCCCGATAATTTGGCGGCCGTCTCGAAATCCATCTGGCCGAGCGCCTCGCCCAGCTCGAAATGCTGCTTCGGCGTAAAGGCGTAATCACGCTTCTTGCCCCAGGTGTGATGCTCGACATTGCCGTGCTCGTCCTGGCCGTCCGGCACCTCATCGAGCGGTGTGTTCGGAATCTGCGCCAGCTCCTTGTCGAGCGCCTCGGCAAGTTGCTTCTGCTCGGTCTCCAGCGCCGGCAGATCGGTCTTGAGCGCGGCGACCTCGGCCATCAGCGCGGCCGCCCTCACCTCATCCTTGGCCTTCTTGGCCTCGCCGATCTCCTTCGAGGCCGCGTTGCGGCGCGCCTGCGCCTGCTCGAACCGGGTGATCGCGGCGCGGCGCTTCTCGTC
>CAZNTY010000226.1:0-3751 GCA_964576085.1 uncultured Undibacter sp.
GCCTCATCGAGCCGACAGCGGGGCGCGTTTTTATCGAGTCCCAAGATATTACGCATCTCGGTCCCAAAGAGTTGCGCCAAGTGCGTATGCAGAAGCTTGCGATGGTGTTTCAGCGCTTTGCGCTGTTCCCCCATATGACAGTGCTAGAAAATATCGCGTTCGGTCTAAGAGTGATGGGTCTCAATAAGGGGGAGCAGCAGTCACGCGGTGTCGAGGCCTTGAAACTTGTAGGTCTGAGTGGTTGGGCTGAGAAGAAGCCTCGCCAGTTGAGCGGTGGGATGCAGCAGCGCGTGGGGTTGGCTCGTGCTCTGGCGATGGATTCGCCGATTTTGTTGATGGACGAGCCGTTTGGAAGCCTCGACCCTCTTCTAAGAGATGAGATGCAACTGGAATTGCTGCGGCTTCAAAGCAAGCTGCACAAAACAATCGTCTTTATTACGCATGATCTGGCTGAGGCAATCACTGTCGGTAATCGGATTGCGATCGTGCGATCTGGCCAGATCATCCAAGAAGATGAGCCAGCTCAGATCGTCATGAATCCAAAAGATTCCTACGTTGATGCTTTCGTTCGCGACGTGAACGTCCTGAAAATCCTAACCGGACGTCAGGCAACGGACACCACGGTCCCGACCGTGAGAGAAAACATGGCGCTTCCGCCAAACCTCTCACGTAGCGGGGCGGTTGTTCTTGACGCGAACAATCGGCCGGTAAAGATTTTGACGCCAGATTTAGCGGCAGGCGATCGAGCGGGCTCCAACGGGCACACATATTTAGAACCCGTCACTTTGCCTTGTGATCAAAAGATTATGCCGCATTTGCCAATCATCGCCAGCGGCGAGCGCACTGTGGTGCTTGTCGATCAAGAAGGTCGTTACCAAGGTGTCATAAACGGCCAGTCCGTTGTTCGGGCAATCGTTCACGCCAAGCGGACCTTCCAATCTCCGAAGGCTAACTCGTGACCAAAAATCAGAACGATTCAGGAGAGTAGCTATGTGGGGATACACATTCCACATCGCCCCATATGTCGACGCAGCAACGGAATATTTGCTCGTAAATTTCGGTTGGTTTTTTGACGCGATAGCGGCTGTGTTGCTCTCGGTCGAGCGACCGCTTGAATATGCACTTCAGGCCTTTCCGCCGCCGGTCGTTATACTCATTGCTGCGCTGATTGGCTTGTTGGTCGGGGGCTGGCGACTAGCGCTCATTTGCTGCGGCTGTCTCTGCTTTATCGCAGTTTCCGACTTGTGGTCGTCAGCTATGACGACTTTGGCCGCTGTCTTCACGTCGACATTTCTTTCGGTGTTAATCGGAATCCCACTCGGAATTCTGATGGGCGAATATCGACTCATGAAGTTAGCCATCACGCCGCTGATGGATTTCATGCAGACGATGCCTGCCTTCGTGATGCTTGTGCCGGCCGTTTATTTCTTCGGCGTCGGTACTGTGGGTGGCCTGGTCGCGACGATGATATTCGCGATTCCGTTGCCAGTTCGTCTGACTGCTCATGGTCTTTCAATGGTTGACTATGAAACGGTAGAGGCAGGACAGGCGTTTGGATGCACCCGTTTTCAGCTCTTGTTCCTCGTCAAGCTGCCATTGGCATTTCGCTCGGTGATGGCGGGGATCAATCAATGCATCATGCTTTCGCTGTCCGTGGTCATTACTGCGTCATTTATTGGCGCGGGTGGGCTCGGTGATGAAATTATTAGAGCGATCTCTCGACTTCAGCTCGGGCGAGGCATTGAGGCTGGTCTCGCCATTGTTGGACTCGCAATCCTTCTCGATCGGCTGAGTACGCGAATTGGTCGGATGATCGATCCATCGTCCGACTATCAAAAGAGCCGCTTCCTCAAGCTGTTTACAAGAAGCCGGGCGACTGGACCGGTCACAAAGTCTGCCGCGTCAGCAACGACCGGCTCATAACCAGGAGGGGACACGTAATGAGGAAACAGACCGGAATTTTCTCGTCTAAAATTGACCGCAGACAGACCATTATCGGCGCCGGCGCAATGGCTCTTGCGTCTGTCGGCTATCGAACTGCGTTTGCAGAACCCTCGCGGGCGATGCGCTTGGGGGTTAGCCCAGCTAGCGACAACGACGCCGAAGCTCACGTCGCTGCCTTGATGTTGCGAGAAAAGTACAACTACAAGGTCGAAGTTATTCCGATGACCAAAGCGGTCGAGTACGCCGCACTTGGTGAAGGCAAGATCGATGTGATCGTTGATTGCTACCTCGAAGGCGACGGCCCTTGGAAGGGAATCTTCAAGGGCGGACATTCGTCTTTCGTCGAAAAGATCAAAGATAAGATCGAGGTACTCGGCAAGACCGAGGGGCCGATGGATCAAGGATTCGTCGTTCCGGCCTACGTCGATTGCAAGACGATGGAAGATTTGGCGAAGAACCGTGACAAATTCGGCAACAAAATTCTTGGTGGTGACCCGGCATGGGGACTCTCGGTCGCCGCCGATAGGGCCAACAAAGCGTACGACCTCAAATTCGATCTCGTCCTTTCGAGCGAAGATGCGATGGTCGCGGCGCTGAAGCGGGCCTACTTGCGGAAAGAATGGATCTGCATCACCGGGTGGCGAGTCCATCCAATGTGGGCAGAATTCGAACTCAAATACATCGAAGACCCGAAGAAGGTTTTCGGTGCCGAACCGCTGTGGCACTACGCGATCGCCACCAAGGGGTTCGGTGATACCTTCCCCGAAGCCAAAAAATTTCTCCTCAAATATCACATTCCGAATGAGGAGCTTTCCAAGCTTATGCTTTGGCTCACCAGTGGCGGCATGAAATCTGAAGAAGCTGCAGCAAAATGGGTCAAGGAAACGCGTGGCAAGGGCATCATTGAAAAATGGTTCGAATAGATACCTAACTAAACTTTGCCCCAATCTACGGAGGACGTTGTTATGCTGCGAACCGACATCGTATCCAAGCCCGTTCCTCGTAGAGCTGCTTTAAAAGCGATCAGCGCGGGCGCTCTGGCGCTCGCGCTGCCGCCCTTTGCGGTTGCAAAACCTGCTCGAGCCTTACGCTACGGCGTGAGTCCGACCAGCGATAATGAAGCCAAATGTTATGTCGCGGCTCATTTGCTCAAAGAGCGGCTTGGCTATGACGTAGAAGTCATACCGATGGCAAAGGCCGTTGAATACGCTGCGATGGGCGAAGGAAAAATCGACGTAATGACGGACGTGTACTTGGAAGGGAAGAATGCCTTTCAGGGAGAAATTAAGGGAGGCCACGCCGCTTTCGTCGAGAAGATTAAAGACAAGATCGAATTTGTTGGAATTTCCGAAGGCCCTATGGACCAGGGTTTTGTGGTCCCCGATTACGTCGACTGCAAAGCAATGGAGGATCTCAACCGGAACCGGGAGAGATTCGGTGGGAAAATATTGGGCGGCGATCCGTCGTGGGGTTTGTCGCAGGCAGCGGACCGCGTCATCAAAGCGTATGGCCTAAATTTTGAACTCGTTTTGTCGAGCGAAGACGCGATGATTGCCGGCCTAAAGCGCGCATATGCTCGGAAGGAGTGGATTTGCATTACTGGCTGGCGCGTACATCCAATGTGGGCCCAGTTCAAAATCAAATATATCGAAGACCCCAAGAAGGCATTCGGGGACACCTATTGGGAATATGCTGTTGTGCAGAAGGACTTCCGGGCCAATTTCCCGGAGGCATATGAATTCTTCCGAAAATATCACCTGCCAAATCCTGAAATGGAAAAGGTGATGGTTCTACTCACAACGGAGGG
>CAZNTY010000227.1:0-6827 GCA_964576085.1 uncultured Undibacter sp.
GGAAGGAAACCTGGTGAGCATCATCTCGTTCTTTCGGCGTCCATCCTCGCCGCCGCGGCCCGCGCCGGCGCGGCCGCGCATCGAGCGGCGCGGGGCGCCGCAACAGGCCGCAGCGCCGGCGCAGACGCCGCAAAGGACTGCGGTCCAGCCGGCGCGCGAGGGCGAAAGCCGTCCCAGCGCCCGGCATGGCTATCTTGCCGCGCACGGTGTCGAGAAGAGCTTCGCCGGCCGCATGGTGGTGAAGAACGTCACGCTCTACGTGCGGCGCGGCGAAGCGGTCGGCCTGCTCGGGCCGAACGGTGCCGGCAAGACCACCGTATTCTATATGATCACCGGACTGATCGCGGCGGACCGGGGCCGCATCGAGCTCGACGGCTATGATGTCACGGCGCTGCCGATGTACCAGCGGGCGCGGCTCGGCATCGGCTACCTGCCGCAGGAGCCGTCGATCTTCCGCGGCCTCAATGTCGAGGAGAACATCCGCGCGGTGCTGGAGATGATCGAGCCCGACCGGCGCCGCCGCGAGGCCGACCTCAACGCGCTGCTCGAGGAGTTCAACATCGCCCGGCTGCGCAAGACGCCGACCATCGCGCTGTCGGGCGGCGAGCGCCGCCGCGTCGAGATCGCGCGGGCGCTGGCGACGCGGCCGAGCTACATGCTGCTCGATGAGCCGTTTGCAGGCATCGACCCGATCGCGGTCAGTGACATTCAGCAGCTGGTGCGCCACTTGACCAATCGCGGCATCGGGGTCCTGATCACCGATCATAACGTGCGCGAGACGCTCGGCCTGACCGACCGCTCCTACATCATTTACTCAGGCGAGGTGCTGATGGAGGGCCGCGCCGAGGACATCGTTAACAATCCCGACGTGCGCCGGCTCTATCTCGGCGAGGAGTTCAGGCTTTAACCGAAATTGTCATGGCCGGGCTTGTCGCAGGCATGACGGCGGCCGGGTCCTGACGTTGCACAGCGATTGGGCGCCGGCTGCTCACCGATTGATATATCGGCGATACCTACGAACCTGATATAAACAAGCAAGAATCAGACCAATTCGCCGGGACCGGATGGCGCTCTCGCAACGACTCGAATTCCGCCAGTCGCAAGCGCTGGTGATGACGCCGCAGCTGATGCAGGCCATCAAGCTGCTGCAACTGTCGAGCCTTGATCTTGCGGCCTATGTCGAGGGCGAGCTCGAGCGTAATCCGCTGCTGGAGCGCGGCGAACAGGACGCGCCGATTTCTGACCCGGCGCCCGAACCGGCGCCGGCCCCAGGCGACGCCGCCGCGGCCGACTGGGCTGGCGAGGAAATGCAGACCAGCCGTAGCGCCATGGAGGAGGGGCTCGGCACCGAACTGGAGAACGTCTTTCCCGACGACATGGCCGGCAAGTCCGCCCCCGCGGAAGCGCCGCCGCCCGCCTATTCCGAGTGGTCAGGCACCAGCGGCAGCGCGGAGGGCTATGATCTCGAGGCTTTCGTGTCGGCCGAGACGACGCTTGCCGACCGCCTGACTGAGCAGATGGCGCTGGCGCTCACCGATCCGGTCGAACGCATGATCGGCCAATATCTGATCGATATGGTGGACGAGGCGGGCTATCTCGCCGGCGAGCTCGATACGGTGGCCGAAAAGCTCGGCGCGTCGCCGGCACGGATCGCCGCCGTGCTCGAGGTGCTGCAGACTTTCGATCCGCCAGGCGTGTTTGCGCGCAACCTGACCGAATGCCTGACGATCCAGCTCAAGGAGCGTAACCGTTACGATCCGGCCATGCAGGTTCTGGTGCAGAATCTCGACCTGCTGGCGCGGCGCGATCTCGCGGCGCTGCGCAAGCTCTGCGGCGTCGGCGACGAGGATCTCGCCGACATGATCGCCGAAATCCGCAATCTCAACCCCAAGCCCGGGCTTGCTTTCGGTTCCTCGGCGGTGCAGTCGATCGTGCCGGACGTTTTCGTGAAGGCTGCGCCGGATGGAACCTGGCAGGTCGAGCTTAATTCCGACACACTGCCGAAAGTGCTCATCAATCAGCGCTACTACGCGCAGGTATCGAAGACCGCGCGTGGCGACAAGGACAAGAGCTATCTCGCAGACTGTCTGCAAACCGCGACGTGGCTGGTGCGCGCGCTCGACCAGCGCGCCAAAACGATCCTGAAAGTATCGAGCGAAATCGTGCGCCAGCAGGATGCGTTCTTTGCCCGCGGCGTCGAGCATCTGCGGCCGCTCAATCTCAAGACGGTCGCGGAGGCGATCGGCATGCACGAATCCACCGTGTCGCGGGTCACGGCCAACAAATACATGGCGACCAGCCGTGGCATTTTTGAACTGAAATACTTCTTCACATCGGCGATCGCCGCAGCCGACGGCGGCGAAGCCCATTCGGCCGAAGCGGTGCGCCACCGCATCCGTCAGCTGATCGACGACGAAACGGCGCGCGATGTGCTGTCCGATGACACGATCGTGGACAGGTTGCGCGAGGCCGGCATCGATATTGCGCGCCGCACAGTGGCGAAATACCGGGAAGCAATGCGAATTCCGTCTTCCGTTCAGCGCAGGCGCGAGAAGCAGGCGGCGGGTTCCTGACGCCTGCTGCTTTTTGCAGCAGTGGCGGGTTGCCGCGCATGCCCCAGGGCGACGCCGGGCCATTGACGGGGCCGCGTGCCCTTCCTATGGTCCGCCGCCTTTAGCGACCAACAGGCGCTTCGGCCCCCACATTTGCCAATCGGACAAGTTCATGCCGCTTACCGACATTGTCGCGCCGAACGCTGTCATTCCGGCACTCAAGGCGAACAATAAAAAGCAGGCGATCCAGGAGCTTGCGGCCCGCGCCGCCGAGCTGACCGGGCTCAATCAGCGCGCCATTCTCGAGGTGCTCCAGCAGCGCGAGCGGCTGGGTTCCACCGCCGTCGGCAGCGGTGTCGCCATTCCGCATGGCAAGCTGCCGAATCTCACGGGCCTGTTCGGCCTGTTCGCGCGACTCGACAAACCGATCGATTTCGAGGCGCTCGACAACCAGAAGGTCGACCTGGTGTTCCTCCTGCTGGCGCCGGAAGGCGCCGGCGCCGATCACCTCAAGGCGCTGGCGAAGGTGGCGCGGCTGCTTCGCGACCCGGAGATCGCGCGCAAGCTGCGCGAATCACGCGACGCCGATGCCCTGTACGGCGTCCTGAAGCTGACGCCGGCGAGCAGCCCGGCCTGACGGGGATCAGTCGTCGGCAATCAGTTATCAGGTGGACCTGCTCAATGCAGAAAGCGGAGCGGGAGCTCCGCTTTCCGACTTACTGATCATTGAGTCCTGATCAGTGCACGCTGACGGTTTCGAGCTCCTGGCTCCAGGCGTTGGCGATCGCGGCTTCCCGCGTGTCGGTCAGCATGATCGGCGTGCCATCGGCGGCATGCAGCGCGAACAGCTTGACGCCCGGCGCGATCTGCGGCGCCTGCGGGAACAGCTTGCGCACGTCCTCGGACAGGATCGTCTTGACGTAGGCGATGCGGCCGTCGCCGAGATGCGCCAGCGCGTCCGGCGTGATGTTGCGTTCGACAGTCTTTTCGTTCGTCATGGTATTGCTCATGGCCCTCGACTCCTTTCAATTAAGTTCGACGCGGTCGAGTCCTGTTACGTTCACTCTTGTTCGCTGATCGCGATCGTCCTGATCACCCGTTCCGGCTCCGGCCGGATGAGGTCGATCGAGAGCAGGCCGTTCTTGAGATCGGCGCCCAGCACCTCCATGCCTTCCGCCAGCACGAAGGTGCGCTGGAATTGGCGCGCGGCGATGCCGCGATGGAGATATTGCCGGCTCTTGTCGTCCTGCTGCCGCCCACGGATCACCAGCTGGTTCTCCTCGATCGAGACGTCGAGCTGATCGCGAGTGAAGCCGGCGACGGCGAGCGTGATGCGCAGCCGGTCCGGATTCTGCGCGTCGCGCGCGAGCCGTTCGATGTTGTAGGGCGGATAGCCGTCGGCCCCCTTGGCGACGCGGTCGAGCACGCGCTCGATTTCCTCGAAGCCGAGCAGAAAGGGACTGGAGAGCGACGGAACACGAGACATGTTCAAAGTCCTCACTGGAAGCGACTTTGACGGGGCCCTGAAGGCACCCCGACCGCCGGATCGGGCCTCATGCCCGGTCCGGTCTTCCCCAATATGGGCAGCCGCGGTTAAAGGTTCAAGAATGGTCGAAATCCACGGTCCGCCGGCCTTGTCCGCGGCGATAAGGAAGCATTCATGCTGTTGCAGCCCTCGTTTCCGCTTCTGACGGTGCGGGCGCTCCGCGCCACGCCGGTCGAGGTGTCGCCGACCTTCATTCTCGGCACCAGCCGCGGCGCATTCAGGCGCGTGCCGCTGATGCTGGTCGATCTCGAAACGGAGGAGGGCGTCACCGGCCGGGGCTACCTGTTCTGCTATCTGCGCGCGGCGATGCCCGGCATTGCCGCCCTGCTCGGCGAGGTCGAGGCGCTGACGAAGGGCCGGCGTCTCGATCCCGTCATGCTCTGGAACGAGCTTGCCGGCCGGTTCACGCTGATCGGCGTGCAGGGCCTGGTGCGCATGGCGCTCGCGGGGTTGGACATGGCGGCCTGGGACGCGCTGGCGCGCGCCGCGGGGAAGCCACTCGCCTCGTTTATCGGCGGCGGGCCCGGCCCCGTGCTCGCCTACAACAGTTGCGGCCTGGGCCTGATGACCGACAAGGGCGCGCTGGCGGCGGAGGCAGAGCAACTGCTTGTGCGCGGCTTCGGCGCGATCAAGCTGCGGCTCGGCTACCCGGCGCTGGCGGAGGACCTCGCCGCCGCGCGGGCGGTGCGGGCGCGGATCGGCGACGGCATCCGCCTGATGGTCGATTACAACCAGGCGCTCGGCGTCCAGGATGCGCTCGAGCGCGGCCGTGCGCTCGACGGCGAAGGCATTTACTGGCTGGAGGAGCCGATCCGCCATGACGACTATGCCGGCGCGGCGATGCTGGCGCGCGAACTCAAGACGCCGATTCAGCTCGGCGAGAACTTCTCGCTGCCGGCGGCGATGCAGGTCGCGCTCGGCGCCGGCGCCGCCGACTATGTGATGCCCGATCTCGAGCGGATCGGCGGTGTCACCGGGAGGCGGCTGGCGGACGCGCTCGCCGCCGCGCGCAAGGTCGCGATGTCGTCGCATCTATTTCCGGAGGTGAGCGCGCATCTCCTGACCGCGACGCCGACCGCGCATTACCTGGAGTATGTCGACTGGGCCGATGTGCTGCTCGAACAGCCGCTGGCGATTGAGAATGGCCACGCTCTGGTGCCGGACCGGCCGGGCAACGGCATGACATGGAAGCAGGACGCGGTCGAACACCATCGCCTGCGCTGACGGGGCGCGATTAACCGTGTCGCGCGGGCGTCTTCTTGGTTAAATTAATCATTTGCGTTTGCCTTAAGACTGCAAAAACTTTTCCGCGTCCGCGCATTCGCGTCGAGCGTCGATAGTATCCCCGCCGTCCGATCAAACAAAAACGGATCGGACTGACGGGGAGTGGCCAGTGCTCGCGCGTGACATCTACCGCGATTTCGTTGAAGAACCGGGTCCGACCATCGAGGAAAAATTTCTTCTCGCCGGCAAGCACGTCGGCTTCGTGCTGGCGGGCGTTGCCCTGATTCTCGGGGTCCTCGATTTTGCCGGCATCCATTCGTTTTCCGGTGTCCGTGATATCGCGCAGCCGGCGCGCACGAAAACGGCGAATGCCGGCGGCCATGTCCGCAGCACCGCGCGAATGGTTGTCGCCGATCCGTCGCCCGAATCCGTTCACGTTACCATTCCGCCGATCGTGTCGAGGCGCGAGGCGCGGCAGCCTTCCGTGGTCGATGAACTCGCCGCCGCGCGCAACAAGGACGCAGTCGCGCTGGCGATGACGACCTCGATACTCGCCCCGCCGACGCCGCCGCAGCCTCGTCGGCAAGAAACTCGGCAAGAAACCCAGCAAGGAACCCAGCAAGAAATCCGACAAGAAACCATGCCGTCCGCAACCCCGCCGACGACAGCGGCGGCGAACGTCCAGGCACCGGCCCCTGCATCATTGCCAATCACAGTGCCGGATGCAGCCGCCAGCGCGCAGGCTTCTGTCGCGCCGGTCGAGCAGCTGCAGCTTGCGAGCCTGACGGCGCAGGACACGGTGCCGCCCCCGGCACAGACACCGGCCGCGGCGTCACTGCCGCCACCCGCGGCGCCGGCTGCTGACTTGCCTGCGGCGGCGATGTCCGCCGCGATTCCGCTCAGCCAGGTGCCGCTGCCGCGTCCGGCGCCGCCTTTGTCGCCGGCGGACCGGCTCAACCTCAAGGACAAGGAGTATGCTCGCGCCGAACGCTGCCTCGCCAACGCGATCTATTTTGAGGCGCGCAGCGAGCCGATCCGCGGCCAGATGGCGGTCGCGCAGGTCGTGCTCAACCGCGTGTTCTCCGGATTCTATCCGAACGACATCTGCGGCGTGGTCTACCAGAACGCCAACCGGCACCTGGCCTGCCAGTTCACCTTCGCCTGCGACGGCAAGCGCAAGGCGATCACCGAACGCGGAAGCTGGGCGGTCGCAAACCGCATCGCCCGACAGACGCTCAACGGCCAGATCTACGTCCCCGAGGTCGGCAAATCGACGCACTATCACGCGGTCTACGTGCATCCGAACTGGGCGCATGAGATGAAGCGATTGGTGCGCTTCGGCGTTCATTCGTTCTACCGTCCCTATGCGTGGGGGAACGGCGCCGACGAGCCGGTCTGGGGCAAGGGCGCGGTCGCCTCGCGCGCGCAGAAAACCGCGTCGCGGTGAGTCTGATTAGAGTCTCTTCTTGGCAAACGCGCGCCCGGAAGGGGATTTCAGATACTTT
>CAZNTY010000228.1:0-3656 GCA_964576085.1 uncultured Undibacter sp.
CGGCCGGCGACGTCATCGTCGAGCCGCGTGTCGCCATCGACGAAGATATCGATGCCGGCGCGATGCTGGGCCGCGACATGGCAGGCGAGGCAGTCGAAGTGCTGCTCGCGGTAGGCAAGCTGCGAGAAACCCTGCGACAGCGGCAAGCCGCGCAGGTTCGCGGTGTACCAGCTCGGCCGGGGCAGCGCCCCGGTGGTGGTCGTCAGCAGCGCCCGGTCTTTGGTGGTGGTGAACATGATGACTCTGCTCGAGCGTAGCCCTTATCCGAAAGCCGGTTCCCGCTTTTCGGGGATCATGCTCCACCGTACCGCTGCTTTAGCAACGCGTAGAGCGCCCGCGCCGCCTGGCACTCGCCGCCCTCCGGGCGGCCGGGCTTGGTCGACGGCGTCCAGGCGTAGATGTCGAAGTGCAGCCAGCTTTTCGCCGCCGAGACGAAGCGCTTGAGGACCAGCGCGCAAATGATCGAGCCGGCCATGCCGCCGGCCGCGACATTGTTCACGTCGGCCACCTTGGAATCGATGTTGGCGTCGTAACGCATCCACAGCGGCATTCGCCACAGCGGGTCGTTTTCGTTCTTCGCCTGCGCGGTGAGATCGGCGGCCAGCGCCTCATCGTCGGTGTAGTAGGGGATCACCTCGGGGCCGAGCGCGACGCGGGCCGCGCCGGTCAGCGTGCCCATGTCGACAAGCAATTCCGGTGTTTCCTCGTCGGCGAGCGCCAGCGCGTCGGCGAGGATCAGCCGGCCCTCGGCATCGGTGTTGCCGATCTCGACGTTCAGTCCCTTGCGCGACGGATAGACGTCGAGCGGCCGGAATGCGTCGCCGGCCACCGAATTCTCCACCGCCGGGATCAGGACGCGGAGCGAGACCTTCAGCCCGGCATCCATGATCATGTGCGCGCAGGCCAACACGGTCGCGGCGCCGCCCATGTCCTTCTTCATCAGCAGCATGGCGCTCTCGGGCTTCAGATCCAGGCCGCCAGTGTCAAAGCACACGCCCTTGCCGACCAGCGTGATCTTCGGATCGCCGGCCTTCCCCCAGCGCAACTCGATGAGCCGCGGCGCGCGCGACGGATCGGCGGCGCGGCCGACTGCATGGATCAGAGGGAAATTCTGCTTGAGCAAATCATCGCCGCTGATGACGCGGGTCTTTGCCCCGTACTGCTTGGCGAGTGTGCGCGCCGCGGCCTCGAGATCGGCCGGCCCCATGTCGTTGGCCGGTGTGTTGATCATGTCGCGGGCGAGCGTGATGCCCTCGGCGACGCGGCTGAGGTCGGCGCCGTCGACGCCCTCGGGCAGCACCAGCCGCACCGCTTTGTCGGTGCCCTTGCGATAACGCCCGAAGCGGTAGTTGCCGAGCGCGAAGGCCAACGCCGCCAGCCGCGCATCGTGGGGTGCGTTGGCGAAGCGGTAGGTGCCCGCCGGCAGCACGCCGGGCAATAGACCCGGCAGGAACGCGTTGTGGCCTTCCTTTTTGTCCAGGCCGAACAGCACTGCGACGCCGCGCGCCGCCGGTATCACCAGATGACGGCCGGGGGCCGGGTGGAATCCGGAAGCCCTGATGAAATCGCGGGCGCGCTTGTCGAGGCCGGCGACGACCTTGGCAAAGGTGGCCGCAGTGACGAACCAGATTGGCTGTGCCGCCTTGGCACGGGCAACGAAGACAGGATGCATGGGCAATCGAAGGAGCGGGTTTCGGGCCTGAAAACGCTGCAGGATGTCACGGCCGGTGCGGGTCAACAAGGACGCAAACGCCGGCCAAGGCCTCGGAATTGCAGGGGTTTCCAGGGTTAACCTCCCATTAGGGTTAACGTTTTATGGCTCGGTCCTCGCCGGCGGCCCTTGGCCGTCCCACGAAATTCGAGGGCCTGCGCCCGATGCAGCGACCGACCGCGCGCCTTCTCGCCTCCGCCGCGATGCTGACGGCGCTTGCGATGGCTGGCTGCTCGACGACATCGCTGTCACCCGACACCACCGGCTCGATTTCCGCCGACAACGCGCCACGCTCCGAGATGCAGTGGCGGCAGGAGATGGATACCTGGGGTGCCCGCTATCGCGCCAACCCGGCCGATCCGGATTCGGCGGTTCGCTACGCCCAGGCGCTGCGCGCCATCGGCCAGCGCGCCCAGGCTGCCGCAGTGCTGGAGCAGGCTGCGATCCACAATCCCGAGAATCGCACGGTGCTCGGCGCCTCCGGCCGCGCGCTCGCCGACAACGGAAACTTCCAGCAGGCGCTGGACGTGCTCAACCGCGCGCACACCCAGGACAGTCCGGACTGGCGCATTCTGTCGGTGCAGGGCGCGGTGCTTGACCAGATGGGCCGCCACGCCGACGCGCAGCGCTACTACGCCAGCGCACTGCGGCTGATGCCCGACGAACCTTCGGTGCTTTCCAATCTTGCGTTGTCGTACGCGCTGGAAAAAAAGTTGCCGCAGGCGGAAGAAACCCTGCGCCGGGCGGCCGCCCAGCGCGGCGCCGAGCCGAAGGTGCGGCAGAACCTCGCCCTGGTGGTTGGCCTGCAAGGTCGTTTTCAGGAGGCGGAAGATATCGCGCGCGGCGATCTCTCGCCGGTCGAGGCCGCCGCCAACGTCGCCTATTTGCGGCAGATGCTGGCCCAGCAGGGCCAGTGGTCCAAATCCAAGCGCGGTTCGCCGCTGTCTCCCACCACCGGCTCGTAACGGCCTAAGGCCTGCCCTTGACGACAGGCTGGCTGGTTTCGGTGTTTTGCGTGGCCATAACGCGGATGGCCGCCGGCCCAAGAATGACGACGAACAGCACCGGCAGGAAGAACAGGATCATCGGCACGGTCAGCTTCGGCGGCAGCGCGGCGGCCTTCTTCTCCGCCTCGTTCATGCGATGGTCGCGGCTTTCCTGCGAGAGGACGCGCAAAGCGAGGCCGACCGGCGTGCCGTAGCGCTCGGCCTGCACCAGCGCGGTGGTGATCGATTTCACGCTCTCGAGGCCGGTGCGCGCCGCGAGGTTCTCGTAAGCCTGGCGCCTCTCCTGCAGGTAGGAGAGCTCGGCCGTCGCCAACGTCAGCTCCTCGGCGAGCGGCACCGATTGCGAGCCGATCTCGGCCGCCACCTTGCGGAAGGCCTGCTCGATCGAGACGCCCGATTCCACGCAGATGAGCAGAAGGTCCATGGCGTCCGGCAAGGCCCGCTTCATCGAGAGCTGCCGCTTGCTCGTCTGGTTCCTCAGGAACAGCTCCGGCAGCTTGACGCCGACATAGGCCGCGAAGACCACGCCGCCCAGGCGGATCATCAGCGAATACTTGTCGCCGACGATGACGAAGGCGTAGAACATCGCCACGACCAGCAGCACGATCGGCGACACCAGCCTGAAGAACAGGAACGCAGTCTCGGCCTGCTTGCTGCGGTAGCCGGCCATGGCGAGGCGCATCTTCGCCGTGTCGGTGCCGAGCCAGCTCGCCAGCTTGAGCTGGTCGACGACGTTCTTCATGTAGGCCTTCTGCTCCTGGCGCAGCGTGGCCTTCTTGTTGAGGCGCTCGCGCTCGCGCGCGCGGATCGCCTCGCGCTCGGAGGAGACGGCCTTCATGCGCTTGTTCAGCGCGTCGCCCTCGACGAAGGACAGGCCCAAGGTGATGACGGTGGCCGTCGTCATCACCGCGACGAGCATCATGAACAGGAACTGGCCG
>CAZNTY010000229.1:0-2385 GCA_964576085.1 uncultured Undibacter sp.
CGAGCAGCACGCCGTCGGCGCGCTCCGCCTGTTCGACCACGACCGGCGGCAGCGTCGTGCCGTGCGCGCGAAGCGCGGCGAAGCCGATCTCGGCGCGCGCAAAGGCGATGTCGAACGACAGCGCGCGCTGTGCCGCCTCTAGCACCGCGAGCGTCGCCGCGGTGATTTCCGGGCCGATCCCGTCGCCTTCCAGAACCAGAATTTGCAACGCCGCCATCGTTACCGCCCCGTTGCGGGTGGCGCACTATCGACCTAGGCTTTCGCCATTGGCAAGCGGGACTCGGAGCATGGGCGGGCGCCTCGAGGGCAAGGTTGCGATCGTCACCGGCGCCGGCTGCGTCGGTCCGGGCTGGGGCAATGGCCGCGCCAGCGCGGTGCGCTTCGCCCAGGAAGGCGCGAGGATATTCGCCGTCGACCGCAATCTGGACAGCCTGGCCGAGACGATCGACCGCGCCGGTGATGCCGGCAAGGCGATGGTCACGCATCAATGCGACGTCACCGACAGCCCCTCGGTTGCGGCGATGGTCAAGGCCTGCCTTGACCGCTTCGGCCGCATCGATGTGCTCATGAACAATGTCGGCGGCTCGGCGCATGGCGGGCCGGTCGAGCTGCCGGAAGAAGCCTGGCACGCGCAGATCGCGCTCAATCTCACCAGCGTCTATCTCGGCTGCAAGCACGTCATACCGGTGATGGAGAAGCAGGGCGCGGGCTCGATCATCAACGTCGCCTCGACCAGCGGCATCCGCTGGACCGGCTCGGCGCAGGTCGGCTATGCGGCGACCAAGGCCGGCGTCATTCAGCTCTCGCGCGTGGTCGCCGTGCAATATGCGGCCAAGGGCATCCGCGTGAATTCGATCGTGCCGGGCCAGCTTCACACGCCGATGGTCGAGGCGCGGCTCGCGCGCCAGCGCGCCGGCGGCGACGTCGAAAAGCTGCTGCAGCAGCGGCTCGAGCGCATCCCGATGGGCTTTGCCGGCGACGGCCGCGACACCGCCAACGCCGCGCTGTTCCTCGCCTCCGACGATTCGCGCTGGGTGACCGGCACCGAGATCGTGGTCGACGGCGGCATGAGCGCGCGCTGCGACTGATGCGACACCCGCTCGTCGCCTTCGCGCTTCTCGCCGGCCTGCAAGCCGCGCAGGCGCAAGGCCGCCTGCCGCCGGACTTCGTCTATCTGCGCGACGTCGATGCCAGCATCGTCCAGGACATGCGCTACGCGGGTGCCAATAATTTCACCGGCCGTCCCCTGCCCGGCTATGGCGCGGCCGAATGCGTGCTGCGGCGCGACGCCGCGCTCGCGCTCAAGCGCGTGCAGGAGAGTTTGAAAAGCAGCGGCCTGTCGCTGAAGGTCTATGACTGCTATCGCCCGCAGCGCGCCGTCAACGCAATGGCGCGCTGGGCCGCGGCGCGCGAGGACCACACGACGACGCGGTTCTATCCGGGGCTGGAGAAGCGCACGCTGTTCGCGCAGGGCTGGATCGCGATGCGATCGCGGCATTCGGCCGGCACCGCCGTCGACCTGACCCTGGTGCCGGCGGGCTCCGCGGTGCCGGCCTTCGACCCCCGCGCGCGCTCCGGCGATTGCAGCGCGCCGGCGGCGCGGCGCAGCCCCGACAACAGTCTCGACATGGGCACGGGCTTCGATTGCTTCAGCACCAGAAGCTACACGCGCAGCGGCGCGATCAGCGCGGAGGAACGCAGCCGCCGCAGCCGGCTTCTTGCGGCGATGGCGCGGCAGGGCTTCCGCAACTATTTCCGCGAATGGTGGCACTTCGAGTTTCGCGGCGGGCCGGAGCCGACGATCCACGACGAGCCGATCGGGGAGCGGTGAATCGTCGGGGCCGTCGCCCCTCGGGTCAAGCCCGAGGGCAGGCTCTTCGAGGCTCGGCGGCTCACGCCGCCTCGCACACCTCAGGACGACGGATCAAAAATGAGAGGCCAAATCCGTCATCCTGAGGCGCGAGCGAAGCGGGCACCTCAGGATGACGGGATAGGCTGGTTGCGCGTTAAACGCCGAGATAGCGTTGCAGCACGTCAGGGTTGGCCTTGATCTCGGCAGCCGGGCCTTCGTGCGCGATGTGACCGTTGTTGATGATATAGACCCGGCTCGCCAGGGCGAGCGAGGCCGCAAGGTTCTGCTCGACCAGCACGATGGTCTGCCCCGACGCGGCCAGTTCGCGGCACGCCTTCATCAGGTCCTTGACGATCACCGGCGCCAAGCCCTCGAACGGCTCGTCGAGCAGGATGATTTTCGGGTCACGCACCAGCGCGCGGCCGATCGCCAGCATCTGCTGCTCGCCGCCGGAGAGGTCGGTGCCGCGGCTGGTGCGGCGCGCGGCGAGCCGCGGGAACATCGCGTAGATCCGGTCCAGCGGCCATCTGTTG
>CAZNTY010000230.1:0-4058 GCA_964576085.1 uncultured Undibacter sp.
ACCGGACCGTCGGTGCGCGTCTGCAGGATCAAGCGACCTTCGATCTTGAGTGCCGAGCCGAGCATGATGGTGAGCACGATCGCCTCGCCGAGCAGCTTGGCGACCGGCGCGGGGTAGTTATGACGGCTGAGCATGTTATCAACCACCGGGCCGAGCCGGACCACGCGGCCGCGCAGATCAAGCGTGGCGACCTCGAATGGCGTGACGGTGTCGTCCGCGGTGACAGCCGACGGTGCGCGGCTTGGAATCGCGATTTGCGGGGTGCTCATCGCCCCTATGTAGCGCGAAAGCGCGGAAAAACGAGGGGCCGTCGGCGCTCAGGCGTCGACGTGCAGGCACCAGGCCAGAATACCCTTTTGAGCGTGCAGGCGATTTTCGGCTTCGTCGAAAACGGCGGATTGCGGGCCGTCGATCACTTCGTCGGTGACCTCCTGGCCGCGGTGCGCCGGCAGGCAATGCATGAACAACGCGTCTGATTTCGCCTTTGACATCAATCGGTTATTGACCTGATAGGGCTTCAGCAGATTGTGGCGGTCGCCGGCATTGTCGCGGTCGCCCATCGAGATCCAGGTGTCCGTCACTACACAGTCGGCGCCCGTGACGGCCTTCTCGGGGTCTGCCGTAAGGCTTACGGCGGCTCCCGTGTCCTTGATGAAATCGGTGAGCCACTTCTTCGGCCGGAGCTCCGGCGGGGTCGCGACTCGAAGCTCGAACTCGAAGCGCTGCGCGGCGTGCACCCAGGAGGTCAGCACGTTGTTGGCGTCGCCGGTCCAGGCCACGGTGCGACCGCGGATCGGGCCGCGCTTCTCCTCGAAGGTCATCACATCGGCCATCACCTGGCAGGGATGCGAGCGCCGGGTGAGGCCGTTGATGACCGGCACGGTGGCGTATTGCGCAAGCTCGGCCAGCGCCTTGGGATCTAGAATCCGGATCATGATGGCATCGACGTAGCGCGACAGCACCCGCGCGGTATCGGCGATGGTTTCGCCGCGCCCGAGCTGCATTTCCTGGCCCGTCAGCATGATCGCCTCGCCGCCGAGCTGGCGCATGGCGACGTCGAACGACACCCGGGTGCGGGTCGAGGGCTTGTCGAAGATCATCGCCAGGGTCTTGCCGGCGAGCGGCTGCCGGCCGGTCTCGCCATGCTGGCGACGCGCCTTCATGGCGCGGCTGGCGTCGAGCATGCTGCGCAAATCGTGCGTGGAAATCTCGTCGAGGTCGAGAAAATGCCGCAGCGCGCCGCTCATGACGCGGCCCTCTGCGCCGCCTGTGCCTTGACCAGCCGCGCGCAGGCGCGGTCGATGCGGCCGACTGCGTCGGCGATCCCGGCCTCGTCGATGATGAGAGGCGGCAGCAGCCGCACCACGTTGTCACCGGCGGCGACCGTGATCATCTTTTCGGCGCGCAGCGCATCGACCAGATCGCCCGCCGGCGGCACCGCCTTGAGGCCGATCAGCAGCCCCTCGCCGCGCACCTCAGAGATGACCGAACCGTAGCGGTCCTTGATCTCGGCCAGCCGCTGCGTCAGCAGCAGCGACATCCGGCGTACGTGGTCGAGGAACCCCGGCGCCAGCATCACGTCGAGCACGGCGTTGCCGACCGCCATCGCCAGCGGATTGCCGCCGAAAGTCGAGCCGTGGGTGCCGGCGGTCATGCCCTTGGACGCTTCGGTCGTCGCCAGGCAGGCGCCGACCGGAAAGCCGCCGCCCAGTGCCTTGGCGATGGTCATGATGTCCGGGGTCACGCCGGTGTGCTGGTAGCAGAACAAAGTGCCGGTGCGGCCGAAGCCGGTCTGGATCTCGTCGAAGATCAGCAGCAGGCCATGCTTGTCACACAGGTCGCGCAAGGCGCGCAGGAAGGCATGTGGCACCACCCGCACACCGCCCTCGCCCATCACCGGCTCGATCAGGATGGCGGCGGTCTCGGGCCGGATCGCCTTCTTCACGGCCTCAAGATCGTTGAACGGCACCTGATCGAAGCCCTGGACCGGCGGTCCGAAGCCGTCGAGGTATTTCTTGTTGCCGGTCGCCGCCAGCGCGGCGAGCGTGCGGCCGTGAAAGGCGCCCTCGAAGGTGACGATCCGATAGCGCTCAGGCTTGCCGGAGGCGGACTGGTATTTTCGCGCCATCTTGATCGCGCACTCGATCGCCTCGGCGCCGGAGTTCTGGAAGAATACGGTGTCGGCGAAGGTCGCCTCGCACAGCCTTTCCGCCAACCGCTCGCCCTCCGGGATGCGGTAGAGGTTGGAGACATGCCAGACTTTCTGCGCCTGCTCGGTGATCGCCTTAACCAGGGCCGGATGGGCATGGCCGAGGGCATTGACGGCGACGCCGGAGGTGAAGTCGAGGTATCGCTCGCCCGACGGCGTAACCAGCCACGGTCCCTCGCCGCGTTCGAACGCGAGATCGACACGCGCATAAGTCGGCAAAAGATGCGAGGTGACGGCGCCGGTCATGGTCATCAACACTGGGCAGAAATGAAATGTGCCGCCCCGTGGACGGCACGATTTTCATTGTAATTGAGGCGCTTGCGCTGTCAACGCGCGGCGCCGCCGCGCCCTCTCCGACTCAAATTTGCCGCAAGGCCCGATTCTAACGGGAAAACTGTTGGAACATGTGAATCCAGGGGCGAGCGACTCTTGCGCGAGAGTCACCTGATATTGTAGGTTTTCAACCTACCAAACACGACATCTCGTGTTAGGGACCGTCTCCTGAGGCTCCGAAGCATCAGCGTTCGGCGTGGATAGTCGCGCCAGACGACGGGGATGGATTCTATCAAGGCCGCCTAAGCCACGGGCGGAAAAGGGGAAACCCAATGGGCTGGACCGAGGAACGGGTTGAACTGCTGAAAAAGCTCTGGGCTGACGGGCTCTCCGCCAGCCAGATCGCCGCCGAGCTGGGGGGGATCACCCGCAATGCCGTGATCGGCAAGGTTCATCGGCTCGGCCTGTCCGGCCGGGCCAAAAGCCCCTCTTCGTCTTCACCGCGCCCCCGCAAGCCGCGCTCGTCCTCGCACATGATGCGGGTGCCGCGCAGCGCGATCCGCGGCAACACCGCGCTCGCCTACGACTATGCGGTCGAACCCGAACCGGAGCTGATCGAAATCCCGCTCGAGCAGCGAAAAACGCTGCTGCAGCTCACCGAGGCGACCTGCCACTGGCCGGTCGGCGACCCCGGCAGCGCCGATTTCTTCTTCTGCGGCGGCGAGGCGTCCGAGGGCTCACCCTACTGCACCTATCACTCGCGGGTGGCCTACCAGCCGGCGTCCGAACGGCGGCGCGACAAGCGGCCGTTCCGGAACTAGACCGGGCGGCCCAGCCGCTTTCGTATGCTGCGCCGAAGGTTATGGATCGGCGTCAGCAGATCACCAATCGCGACGTCGATCCCTCTCACCTCCTCGTTTCGTCCCTCTCCGGTCTTCTGAAGCACCATCAGTGTGCCGTGCAGCCCGACACGCCGGTAATTCCGATTGTTGCGCAGGAATCGGTCTACCGCCCAGCGCACGCCCGGAAACCGCGGCGAATAGTCGTGCAGGCACAACAGGCCCCCGGGCGCAAGCAGCTTGGCCCAACGAAGATCGCGGATCACATGCCGCGCGCCATGATTGGCGTCGATCAAAATGAAATCGAACCGCTCGCCCCGACTGGCTGCATCGCGCAGCCCGTCGTCGCTGGTCGTCTCGCGCAGATCGACCGACGCCGGATCGACGCCGGCCGAGCGCAGGTTGTTTTCGACGATGGCCCTCTGGCTAGGAAAATAGCGGAACGAATCCACCACCACGAAGCGCGGACGCGGCAGCGCATAGCACAACAGCAACTCCTTGAGCGTGCCACCGGCCGCGGTGCCGATCTCGAGATGCGCGCCCTTCAGAGCGGACGATGCGAGCAACTCCTTGAGCGCCGCCAGCTCGGCGGGCGCCAACTCCGAACTCATATCCAGCGCGCTTTGCCGCATGGCGTCCCCCCCGATAATGGACTTTTATCTATCGCGGTCACTCGGTTGCCGCCACGGCTTTGCGCCTGGGCAACCGCCTTGGCAATAGACGTGCCGGGCTCGCGG
>CAZNTY010000231.1:0-4343 GCA_964576085.1 uncultured Undibacter sp.
AGCTGCGGCACACGCGGCCGCGCGCCGTTCGACATCGTGCTCACGCACGGCTTCGTGCTGGCCGAGGACGGCCGCAAGATGTCGAAGTCGCTCGGCAACGTGGTGGTGCCGCAGGACGTCATCAAGCAGTCCGGCGCCGACATCCTGCGCATGTGGGTATGCGCCTCGGACTATTCCGAGGACCTGCGCATCGGCCCGGAGATCCTCAAGAACACCGTCGAGACCTACCGCAAGCTGCGCAACACCATCCGCTGGATGCTCGGCAACCTGGCGCATTTCCATGAAGACGAACGCGTCGCGCCGAGCAAGATGCCGGAACTGGAGCGGCTGATGCTGCATCGGCTCGCCGAGCTCGATGCTCTCGTGCGCAAGGCTTACGCCGAGTTCGATTACAAGCGCATCTTCGCGGCGCTGTCGGCGTTCCTGACCGCCGACCTGTCGGCGTTCTATTTCGACATCCGCAAGGACGCGCTCTACTGCGACCCGTATTCGTCGCCGACGCGCCGCGCCGCGCTCACGGTGATCGACCACCTGTTCCGCTGCACGGTGACGTGGCTCGCGCCGCTGCTGTGCTTCACCGCCGAGGAAGCCTGGATGTCGCGCTATGGCGCCGACGCCGAGTCGGTGCATCTGCAGCTGTTCCCCGACGTGCCAGCGACGTGGCGCGATGACGTGCTGGCGGAAAAATGGCGCAAGGTGCGCACGGTGCGCCGCGTCGTCACCGGCGCGCTGGAGATCGAGCGCGCGCAGAAGCGGATCGGCTCCTCGCTCGAGGCGCATCCGATCATTCACGTCTCGGACCGCGAGCTTTACGAGGCGGTGGTCGACGTCGATCTCGCGGAAGTCTGCATCACCTCGGCGGCGACTTTGGTCGAGGACGAAGGCCCCGCCGGCGCATTCCGCCTGCCGGACGTGTCAGGCGTGGCGGTCGTACCCAACCTCGCCGAGGGCCGCAAATGCGCGCGGTCGTGGAAAATCCTCACCAATATCGGTGAGGATCCGCAGTTCCCGGATGTATCGCCGCGCGACGCCAAGGCGTTGCGCGAATGGGAGACGATGCGCAAGGCGGCCAAGTAATTTGCTACTGTCGTCCCGGGCGAGCGAAGCGAGGCCCGGGACCCATATTCCGTGTCCTATCGAGAGTGCACAGCGTATAGGTCCCCGCCTTCGCGGGACGACAGAGATGTACGTCTACATTCTTGCGAGCAAGCGCTACGGCACGCTCTACATCGGCGCAACGAACGATCTTGCCGCAAGAGTAGAGCAACACCGAGCGGGCAAAGGCTCAGAGTTCGTGAAGCAATACAAGGTGCATCGACTGGTCCACATGGAATCGTATGATCGACCCGACGATGCGATACGGCGAGAGAAACAACTGAAGAAATGGAATCGAGACTGGAAGATTCGCTTGATCGAAGAAGAAAATTTGGATTGGTCCGACCTCAGCAATCTATTACACCGCTAGGTGTATATGGGTCCCCGCCTGCGCGGGGACGACGCATAAGATGACGCCCCCCCTTCAATACCTCACCGGCCCGCTCACCCGCTTCGGTCTCGCTGTCGCGGCACTCACCGCGCTCCTCGACCAGGCGAGCAAGCTCTATCTGTTGTTCGTGTTTGATCTCGGCGCGCGGGGCAGTGTGCCTGTCCTGCCGTTCGTCGATTTCGTGCTCACCAAGAATACCGGCATCAGCTACGGACTGTTCCAGCAGCAGGGTGTGGTCGGGCAGTGGGTCCTCCTCGGCGTCAAGGCGCTGGCGATCGTCCTGCTTTGGGTCTGGCTGGCGCGGTCGCATACGCGCCTGACCGCGCTGTCCCTGGGCCTGATCATTGGCGGCGCGGTCGGCAATGCCGTTGACCGGCTGGCTTATGGCTGGGTGGCGGATTTCGTGCTGTTTCACGTAGCCACGGCTACCTGGCGGTTTTACTGGTATGTTTTTAACCTCGCCGATGTAGCCATCGTTGCCGGGGTCCTGGGCCTGCTGTATGAATCGATGTTTGCTGGCCGTGCCGTAAAAGCGCCCTGATCGAACGTATACGGTTGTAGCCGCTGCTTGGGGTCATTAGTTATGCCGGTCTTTTCGCTCGGACGTTCAAGCCAATGGAACCTGCGACGCCTGGCGCAAGCCGGTATTGCCGGCTGTGCGCTCGCCCTCGTTGGAGCGCCCGCGCAGGCGCAGGAAAATACGCCGGAATCGAAAATTCTCGACAGCATCATGGGCGCCATTGGGCTGTCGCGGACCACGTCCACCATCGATTATCACGAACGCTCGCCGCTCGTGCTTCCGCGCGACAACACTTTGCCGCCGCCGCGCAGCGGCGCCGTCAACGACCCGAGTTGGCCGGTCGATCCGGAAATCAAGCAGGCAAGGGCCGCCGCGCAGCCGGTTTATGACGGCCGCACCAGCAGCCAGCGAATGGACGACGATTCCCGTCCGCTGCCCGCTTCCGAGCTCAACAAGGGCCGCACCACCAAGCGCCAGAACAACCCGCGCGGCGACGAGAGCGGCATGCTGCCGTCGAGCTGGTCCGAGCTCGGCTACAAAGGCGGACTGTTTGGCGGCATATTCGGCAATAAGGAGGACGCCGCGGCCAAGTTTACCGGCGAGCCGGCCCGCGCGAGCCTGACCGCGCCGCCGCCGGGCTACCAGACTCCGTCGCCGAACCAGCCTTACGCGGTAGGCAAGGACAAGTACACGCCGAAGGCCTACGACTACTACACCCAGCACGTCACTGAAGGTCCGAAATAAGCACGCCGCAGGCGTCTTGGTTCGGTCTGGCCACGCGGGGGCGGCGGCAACCACAGGGTCTGGCAATCACGCCTGCGATGAAAGTCGATCAGTTTCAGCCCCGCGGTGCGATTGCTTTGCTCGTCACCGCGCTCGCGATCCTGCCGTTCGCGGCACTGGCGCAGGAGTCCGGGCCCAAGGTTTCAAGCTATACCCTTAAAAACGGTCTCGAACTCGTCGTCATTCCCGACCGCCGCGCGCCGGTCGTCACCCATATGGTCTGGTACAAGGTGGGCGCCGCCGACGAGGTGCCCGGCAAGTCGGGCCTCGCGCATTTTCTCGAGCACCTGATGTTCAAGGGCACGGCGAAAAATCCCGGCGATCGCTTCTCGCAGGCGGTCGCGGCCATCGGCGGCCAGGAAAACGCGTTCACCACCCAGGACTATACCGGCTATTTCCAGCGGGTGCCGAGCGACAAGCTCAAGGAGATGATGAGCTTCGAGGCCGACCGCATGACAGGCCTCGTCCTCACCGATCAGGTCGTGCTGCCCGAGCGCGACGTGATCCTCGAGGAACGCAATCAGCGCATCGACAACAATCCGCGCGCGCGACTCGGCGAGCAGATTGACGCGGCGCTCTATCTCAACGAGCCCTACCACAAGCCCGTGATCGGCTGGCGCCACGAGATGGAAGGTCTCACCCGCGACGACGCCATTGCCTTTTATCGCCGCTTCTACGGACCCAACAACGCCATCGTCGTGGTCGCCGGCGACGTCGATGCCGACGCGGTGCACGCGATGGCGGAAGACACCTACGGCAAGGTGGAAAAGCGCCACGACTTCGCGCCGCGCGTCCGTCCGCAGGAGCCGCCGCCGATCGCCGCCCGCGCGCTGACGCGCGCGGATCCGCGGGTCGCGCAGCCGCGTTTTAGCCGCAGCTATCTGGTGCCGTCCTTCGCGACCGCCAAGGCCGGCGAATCCGCAGCGCTCGAGGTTCTCGCCCATATTCTCGGCCACGGTTCCAACAGCCGGCTTTACAACGAGCTGGTCGTCGTCAAGGGCAGCGCGGTGAGCGCGGGCGCCTGGTACGACAGCAATGCGATCGACAGCACCTCGTTCGGCGTCTATGGCGCGCCGCGTCCGGGCGTCGGCCTTGCCGAGCTTGAGCGGCAGATCGACGAGGTGATCGGGAAAGTCGCCGACAAGGGCGTCACCGCGGAGGAGCTCGAGCGCGCCAAGACCAGGCTGATCGCGGATGCCATCTATACCGCGGACAGCCAGGCGGCGCTGGCGCGCTGGTATGGCACGGCGCTGACCACCGGCGGCAGCATCAAGGACGTTCAGCTCTGGCCGACCCGCATCAAGGCCGTGACCGCCCAGGCGGTGCAGGAGGCGGCTCGCCGCTGGCTCGACAAGCGGCGTTCGGTCACCGGCTATCTCGTGAAGGATGCCGGGTCGCGCGACGACAAGGTCGGCAAGGTGGAAAAGCGCACATGAGCCGGATCGCCGCCCTCGTTGCACTAATCGTCGGCACGCTCGCGAGCTTTGCGTCGGGCGCCCGCGCCAATACCATCGAGCCCAACCGAAGCCCGGCCGGCATCGAAGCGTGGCTCGT
>CAZNTY010000232.1:0-7401 GCA_964576085.1 uncultured Undibacter sp.
GTGGACGCATTTGCTGGCAGGCCCATCTGCCGTTCCCTCAGCTGCCGATGCAAATTCTACCCACGCGCCCGCGCAAAAGGGACAGGGAACTTCGCTCCAGGCCAGTTTTATTTCCCTCCCGTCCAAGAGCACGTCCCATGCGCGATTTAGACTCAAACAGGGAGGCCGCACGCTCGCGCGAGCGTCGTCGGGCGGCCTCGACCAAAGAGAGGGCACGGACCATGCAACGGACCATGCAAATGAAGGGACCATGCAAAATGAAGAAAGACGCGTCGCACAAAGGTTATTCAGGCATCGGCAGATCGCTCCGTCTGCTGGCCGCGGCAGCCTGCCTGTGGCCGGCGATCGCCCAGGCCGGGCAGACATGGAACCCGACGGCGACCGACGCCGTCGCCAACACCGCCGCGGGAACAGGCGCGCTGAATCAACACACGGCAGGCGGCGAGGAGAACATCGCCTTCGGCTACGCCGCACTCTATCATAACACCACCGGCAGCGATAACACCGCCAGCGGCACCTACGCGCTCTACGCCAACACCACCGGCAGCGATAACACCGCCAGCGGCGCCAATGCGCTCCGGTTCAACACCACCGGCATCGCCAATGTCGCGGTCGGCTACTACGCGCTCCATGGCAATACCTCGGGCCAATACAACACGGCCACCGGCCGGTACGCGCTCTGGAACAACACGACCGGCGAGATCAACACTGCCAGCGGCGCAAACGCGCTCTACTCCAACACCACCGGCAAGCAAAACACCGCCATCGGCGCCCAGGCGCTGGGCTCCAGTGCCAAAGGCAGCAACAACGTCGCGGTCGGTTACGGCGCGCTGCAGGACCTCACCGGCCTCAGCAACAACAACATCGCGCTCGGCACCGGCGCCGGCAAGAACGTGAAAGCGGGCAGCACCAACATCTATATCGGCCATGCGGGCCCCGCCGCGAACGAGAGCAAGACCACCCGCATCGGCCAGGCACAGACCAGGACCTTCATCGCCGGCATCAAGGGCGTGCCGCTGTCGGGCGCCACGGTGGTCGTCAATGCCGCCGGGCAGCTCGGCGTCGTCGCATCGTCGGCGCGCTACAAACAGGACATCAGGTCTTTGGACGACGCGGCCGACAAGCTCGCGCGGCTGCGGCCTGTCTCCTACCGCTACAAGGCCGAGCCGGCCGCGATGCACTATGGCCTCATCGCGGAAGAGGTGGACAAAGTGATGCCCGAGCTCGTCGTGCGCGATGACCAGGACCGTCCGGAGTCGGTGCAGTATCTTGAGATCGTTCCATTGCTGCTCAAGCAGCGGCAGGCCGACAGAGCGGAGCTTACGCGCCAGCGCGAGCTGAACGAACGGCAATCGGGCGAACTGGCCAGACAGATCGCATTGAACGAGCGGCAGCAGAGCCGGCTCGACCGGCTTCAGGCGGCACTCGACCGGCAGGCCGCCGAACTCATTGAACTGCGCCGCGCGCTCGACACGCGCCTTGCCGCGCTCGACGGAGGCTCCACGCGGGACCAAAAGTGAAGCAGCCGTCGGCCTGCCGCCGTTTACGTCAATTCGTTCGACCAGAAGGAAACCGCCAATGCGAAATTATTGGACGATGCGTTCGACTAATCATCCGGCCAAATCTCTGTCATCGTGGGTGGTGGCCGCGGCGATCTGCCTCTGCCCGGCCGCAGCCCTGGCCCTCGATTCGACCGATACCGCGACCGGTAGCGGGGCGCTTGGCAGCGAAAGCGGCGGCCACGACAATACCGCCGACGGCTACTTCGCGCTCAATCACAACACCACCGGCAGCCGCAACACGGCGGCCGGCAGCATGGCACTGTTCAGCACCACCACAGGCACCTTCAACGCCGGTTTCGGCGACGGCGCGCTTTACGCCAATACGGAAGGCGTTGAAAACACGGGCGCCGGCGCGCGCACGCTCTATTGGAACACCACGGGCAGCGACAACGCGGCGCTCGGCTTCCAGGCGCTCACCAGCAACACAATCGGCAACTTCAATACCGCAGCCGGCGCCTATGCGCTCTGGAAAAATACATCCGCCAACGAGAACACCGCGCTCGGCTTCCAGGCGCTTTACAACAACACCGGCGGCGGCGGCAACACCGCCAACGGCATCCTGACGCTCTTCGCCAACACCACCGGTGACGGTAATACCGCCAACGGTGGCGGCGCGCTCCGTGCCAACACGACCGGATCCTATAATAGTGCCAACGGCTACAACGCGCTCCGTTCAAACACGATTGGCGAATTCAATACGGCCATCGGCACCCAGGCGCTCTATGCCAACACCGTCGGCAATAACAATGTTGCGGTCGGCTCCAACGCGTTGACCGCGCTCAAGGGCGGCAGCAACAACGACGTTGCGATCGGCACCGGCGCGCTGAACGCTCTCGCCAGCGGCGGCAACAACATCGCGCTCGGCGCCAATGCCGGCAGCAAGACTGTCAAGGGCGTATCCAACATCTACATTGGCAACCTCGGCTTCGCCGGCACCGAGAACAAGACCATCCGCATCGGCCAAGCGCAGACCAGGACCTTCATCGCCGGCATCAAGGGCGTGCCGCTGTCGGGCGCCACGGTCGTCGTCAATGCCGCCGGCCAGCTCGGCGTGGTCGCATCCTCGGCACGTTACAAGCAGGACATACAGCCTCTCGACGACACCGCGGGCAAGCTCACGCAGCTTCGGCCGGTATCCTACCGCTACAAGGCCGAGCCGGAGGCGACACACTACGGCCTGATCGCGGAGGAGGTCGACGCCGTGATGCCCGAGCTGGTCATTCGCGACGGCGAGAACCGGCCGGAGTCGGTGCAGTACCTGGAGCTGATCCCGCTGCTGTTGCAGCAGGTGAAGCAGCAGCGCGCGCTGATCGCGCAACAGCAGACAGAGCTCGCCGCGCTACGCCGGGCGCTCGATGCGCGCCTCGCGGCATTGGACGGCAAAAGGCGCGAATGACGGGAGCTACCGGCGGCGGAACACCACAAAGTGCGAGAGCGTGAAATTCACAACGAAGCTCGCGCCGATCGCCAATAATTTGGCGGCCCAGACCGGAATGAACAGCGACGCGACGAGCACCGTCGCGGTGTTGGCGAGGAAGCCTGCGACCTGCGCCAGCGCGAAGCTCAGATAGCTTCGGAGGCCGAGCCGTCGTCCCGACTCGGCAGCGAAGGTGATCTGCGAATTCATCACGTAGGAGCCGGTGACGGCGACGACCCAGGCCACGACCTGGGCGACAATGATCGGCGCGCCGAAATAGTAATAAGCGAGCGCAAAGACGCCGAAATCGACCACGGAATTGACCACGCCGATCAGGCCGAAGCTGATCGCCTTGGCGAGGAGCGGCCGCGCCGTCCGTTGTCCTGCCGGAATCATCGCATCCGATTATCACGTCCGCACCACCGCGCCGAGAGCATGGCGACAGCGCCGGCCGGTTCCGCTATATCTCGCTGCCATGAAGTCTGCGCGCCCGACATCAAAAAGACCCCAGCGCAACACCCAGCCGGCGGCGAGCGCGGGGCTGTCGATCGTGATTCCGGTCTACAACGAAGCCTACGGCCTGCCCGAACTGCACGCGCGCATCGCCGCGGTCGCCCGCACGCTGGCTGAAACCCGCGGCCTCGCCATCGAGACGGTCTATGTCGACGACGGCAGCTCGGACGCGACCTTCCGCGTCGCCAGCGAACTGCCGGCCGACGACCTCGACGTGCAGGTGGTCGCCCTGTCGCGCAATTTCGGCAAGGAGGCGGCGCTGCTCGCCGGCCTCGAACAGGCTCGCTTCGGCGCCGTGATGTTCATGGACGGCGACGGCCAGCATCCGCCGGAGCTGATCGAGCGGCTGGTCGGCTACTGGCTCGATGAGAACTATGACGTCATCTATACTGCCAAGGTCCGCCGCGACAACGAGCCGTGGCAATATCGCTTTGGCGTGCGTTGGTTCTATTCGCTGGTGAACTGGGGCTCCAATCCCAAGATCCCCGACGACGCGGGAGACTTCCGCCTGCTGTCGCCGCGCGCCGCGGCGGCGCTGCGGCGCCTGCCGGAGCGCAACCGCTTCCTGAAAGGCTTGTCGAGCTGGATCGGCTTCCGGCAGATCCGCGTCGATTACGAGCCGGCGCCGCGCGCCTACGGCCGCAGCAGTTTCAACATCTGGACGCTGACCCTGCTGTCGATCGAAGGGCTGACCTCGTTCTCGGTCGCGCCGCTGCGGGTCGCGAGCCTGCTCGGCATCCTGCTTGCTGCCGGCGCGCTGCTGTTCGGCATCGAGGTGCTGGTCGAGACCTTTCTGTTCGGCAAGGACGTGCCGGGCTATCCCTCGCTCGTCGTCGGCATGATGGTGATCGGCGGCGTGCAGCTCTTCATGATCGGCGTGCTCGGCGAATATGTCGGCAAGATGCTGTCGGAGGCCAAGCAGCGGCCGGTGTATTTCGTCTCCGAGCACGTCGTGAAATCGGCCGAGCGCCGCAAGCCGGCCGCCACCCCCTCGCGCGCGGCAGAATGACTGCGACGGCGCCGCGGCGGATCACGCTCTGCGCCGACGACTACGGCATCGCGCCGGCAGTCGACCGCGGCATCCGTGACCTGATCGCGCGACGGCGGCTCAATGCCACGTCGGCGATGGTGGTCGCGCCGTCCTTCAACAAGGACGAAGTTCGCGCGTTGCACGAGGCCGGACCAGCCGCGCTCGGCCTGCACGTCACGCTGACCGCGCCGTTCCAGCCGCTGACCGACTTCACGGCGCTGCGCGGCAGCCGCTTCCTCACGCTGGCGAACATGCTCGGCATGGCGATGGCGCGGCGCCTCGACCCCGCCGCGCTCGAACGCGAGATCGCCGCGCAGCTGGACGCCTTCGCCGCCGCGTTTGACCGACCGCCGGACTTCGTCGACGGTCATCAGCACGTGCAGCTGTTTCCGCAGGTGCGCGACGCCTTCGTCCATGCCGTGGCCTCGCGTGCGCCGAACGCCTGGGTGCGCCAGTGCGGCCGGATCGCCGGCCAGCCGCGCAGGGTCAACGACCGCAAGGGCCTGCTGCTCGACGTCCTCAGCGTCGGCTTCCGCCGCAGGGCGCGCCGCGCCGGGCTGCGGTTCAACCCGGCCTTCGCCGGCACCTACAGTTTTACGCCCGATGCGGACTTCCCTGCCCTGTTTCCGGCGTTCCTCGACGGGCTGCCGGACGGCGGACTGGTGATGTGCCACCCCGGCTTCGTCGACGCCGAGCTTGCACGACTCGACCCGCTGACCACGACGCGCGAGCGCGAGTATGCGTATTTCATCGGCGAGGACTTTCCGCGCCTGCTGGCGGAGAGAAACGTGACGCTCGGTTGAACTTACGGTCATGGCCGGCTTGTCCCGGCCATCCACGATTTACTTTGCTGCCAAGACGTGGATACCCGGCACAAGGCCGGACATGACGGCCGTGGAAACCTGAGCAAGCCCGCTCACATCACCACAACCTTGGTGCCGACCTTGACGCGGTCGTAGAGATCCTCGACGTCGGCGTTGCGCAGACGGATGCAACCCGACGACACGTTGGTGCCGATGGTCCAGTCCTCGGTGGTGCCGTGGATGCGGTAGAGCGTCGCGCCGAGGTTGAGCGCGCGGGCGCCAAGCGGATTGCCCGGCCCGCCGGGCGTGATGTGCGGCAGGTAAGGCTGGCGCTCCAGCATCTCCGGCGGCGGCACCCAGTCCGGCCATTCCTTCTTGGCGGTGACGGTGTGCACGCCGGCCCAGGTGAAGCCCGGCCGGCCGACACCGACGCCGTAGCGCATCGCCTTGCCGCCGGGCTCGACCAGATACAGGAACTTGTTGGGCGTATCGATCACGATCGTGCCCGGCTCCTCCGTGCCGTGATAGTCGACCTCCTGGCGCAGGTAGCGCGGGTCGATGTCGAAGCGCGGCGTCGGGCGCTCGCTGGTGCCGATGGCCGGATCGGCATTGGCGTAGACCGGCCGCTCGCGGCGGTCGACCGGCGGCGGCAGGCTCACCTGTGGCGCCTGCGGGCGATCACCGAACAGGAATTCGACGAAGCCCCCGCCGAGATTGAGCCGCTGCTGCGCCTGCGGCGGCGCGACCACGATCATCTGCGGCATCGGATAGGGACCGCGCTGCACCGGCAGCGGCTGCGCGGCGGCCGCGCTCGCCAGCAAGCTCGCCGCCAAAAGGATGCCGAAGAAACGCAGCATCGGACTCACGCACCACACAACAGATGACGCCGTGACTACAGGCCGAAACGAACGGATTGGTAAACAGTGCGCCGCGTCGCCGGTTTGCGCCGCTGCACGAGGCGGGAACGTCGCCGCACGGTTTATTTTGCGTAAAGCGCGGGGCGACATGGTAAACACCGGGTTTCCAGGAACTCCGAAACCGCATGTTAATCGCCGTGCCCTATCACGGGTTTGGGCCGGGACGCGTCGTGCAACGAAAAGTCTTCCGCATCGAAGAGATGTTCACCAAGCCGCGCGCGGCGCGCGCCGGCGCGGCGAAGCATCAGCCGATCGAGGACCTGCGAGACAACGCCTACCGGCACGAGCTTGCTGCCGTCCGCGACGCTATCGCGCGCAGCGAGCGCGAGCTTGCGGCACTGCGCGACGGCGCGCCGATGCCGCGCATGCGCAAAGAACTCGGCGCCGCCATCACCGGTATGGACGAGGCGACGCACAAAATCCTGCAGGCGACCGAGACCATCGACGAGAGCGCGCGGGCGCTGCAGGCCTCGCTGCAGAACGACTACAATCGCGGCCTGGCGCAGGAGGTGCTGGAGCAGACCCTGCGCATCTACGAAGCCTGCAACTTCCAGGACCTTGCCGGCCAGCGCGTTGAAAAGGCGATCGCGGCGCTGCAGCTCATCGAGCGGCAGATCGACCGGCTGTGCGACATCTGGGGCAAGGTCGAACAGACGCCGGGACGCAGGCTGGTCAACGGCCCCAGGCTCGACGGCGATACCGGCCACGCCGACCAGGCCGAAATCGACCGGATGTTCGCCTGAGCCTCACGGCCGGCGGATCAAGGCAAAGCAGACAAGCGCAACCGCCGCGAAGGCCGCGGCAAGCGCCAGTGCCATCGGGTCCGACGCCCTCTCGACCACAAAGGCCATCATCAGCGGCGCGGCCGCCTGCATGAGCTGGAACGGCCCGGCCAGCCGTCCGATCAGCCGCCCGTAGCCGAACGGCCCGAACAGCGCGAGCGGCAGCGCGCCGCGCGTGATGGTGACGAGGCCGTTGGCGCCGCCGAACATCAGCGCGATGACGGCGGCCGCCGGCACGGTGAAGCCGGAAAACGCCAGCATCGCGATGGCGCACAGCTGGACGGAAAGCGCGAAGCGCGCCACCCAGAGCGGATGCACGTTGCGTCCGAACGCGAACTCGATCAGCCGCGCGCCCACCTGCGCCGGCCCGAACAGGG
>CAZNTY010000233.1:0-1652 GCA_964576085.1 uncultured Undibacter sp.
TCTGCACCGAGGAGCAACTCGCCGAGGAGTGCCTCAAGATCAACGAGCTGATCCTGTCGGTCTATGCCGACTTCGGCTTCGAAGGTGACCTCACGGTGAAGCTCTCCACGCGCCCGGAAAAGCGCGTCGGCGACGACGCACTCTGGGACCACGCCGAAGGCATCATGCAGGACGTGCTCAAGCAGATCGCCGCGAGCAACAATCGCATCAAGACCGCGATCAATCCAGGCGAAGGCGCGTTCTACGGGCCGAAGTTCGAATACGTGCTGCGCGACGCCATCGGCCGCGACTGGCAGTGCGGCACCACGCAGGTCGATTTCAACCTGCCGGAGCGCTTCCAGGCTTTCTACATCGCCGCTGACGGCAGCAAGGTGCCGCCCGTGATGATTCACCGCGCGATCTGCGGCTCGATGGAGCGTTTCCTCGGCATCCTGCTGGAGAACTACGCCGGCCACCTGCCACTCTGGCTGTCGCCGGTGCAGGCGGTGGTGACGACCATCATCTCGGACGCCGATGACTATGCACGCGAGGTGAACGCTGCGGCGCTCAAGCTTGGGCTCCGCTCCGAGACGGACCTTCGCAACGAGAAGATCAACTACAAGGTCCGCGAGCACTCGCTCGCCAAGGTTCCGGTGCTGCTGGTTGCCGGCAAGAAAGAGGCTGCCGAGCGCACCATCTCGATCCGTCGTCTCGGCAAGGAAGGCCAGCAGGTGCTGCCGCTCGACGCCGCGCTGAAGGCCCTCGCGGACGAAGCGGTGCCGCCGGATATCCGCAGGATGCGCGCAGCGGCCTGACCGCACGTGCGCATGATCGGAACGGCCATGCCGGATCGCATTCGCCTCGAGGACTATCTCGCGCGCATCGGCTTCCGAGATACGCCCCGAGCTGATCTTCCCACGCTTTCGGCGCTTCACGCGGCGCACGTCGACGCCATCCCGTTCGAAGGCTTCGACCCGCTGCTGCGCCGGCCGGTCAAGCTCGACCTCGCATCCATCCAGGACAAACTCCTGGCCAGCCGCCGCGGCGGCTACTGCCATGAGCAGAACGTCCTGTTCAAAGCGGTCCTGGAAGAGATCGGCTTCAAGGTGACCAGCCTTGGCGGACGGGTGCGGTGGATGTCGCCGCCGGATAGCCCGCTCGGGCCGAAAGAGCACACGCTGCTCCGGGTGGATTTGCCGGACGGCGCCTACCTCGCCGACGTCGGTTTCGGTGCCTGCGTGCTCGACGCACCGCTTCGTTTCGATGCCGAGACCGAGCAGCGCACTGCGATGGGTACCTACCGGCTCGGCAAGTCCGACGGCTTGTTCTGGCTGAGCGCAAAGCGAGGAGACGGCTGGCGCACGATGTACGCCTTCGGCCTCGAACCGCAGATGCCTTCGGATATCGAGCTTGCCAACTGGTACACATCCACCAGCCCGCGCGTGCCCTTCACCAGCACGTTGTTGATGGAGCGCGTGACCAGGGACGCGCGCTACAAGCTCATCAACCGGCGGTTCGCCGTCGAGAAACGGGATGGCGAAATCGCTGAGGAGCGCATGATCGGCGGCCCCGAGGACCTCGGCCGGATCGTCGAAGACGTCTTCCGTATCGCGCCGCCGGCCCCGCTCGCCGAGATATTCCCGAAGCTCGGCTAGGGCGTGCCGCGCGTTACC
>CAZNTY010000234.1:0-8091 GCA_964576085.1 uncultured Undibacter sp.
CCGCTGTCTCGATCCCCAGAACGACGCCGCCCACGTCCGACTTGTGAGTCACCGATTTTGATAGCAGCTTGACGACGATCCTTTCCGAGCTTTTGAACAGCCGTTCGGCCGCGCGCTCGACCTCGACGGGTGAGTGCGCAACGATAATCTCGGGCACCGGGATGCCATAAGTCCTGGTGACGGCCTTGGCCTCCGGCTCGGTCAGCAGGCGGCGGTTTTCCGCCGCGACTTGTCGGAAGATCGCGAGCGCGGCGGCGTGGTCAGTTGCGACGTCCCTGCCGGCGGCCGAGGGAACCCGCTGAAGCATCTTCTGAGCCCGCGACCAGTCGGTCAGGTAGGACACTGCTGTCGCCGCCGCGTCCGGCGTTTCATAACTGGTGATGCCGGTCGACTGCAGTAGCCGGCGGGCTTCACTCGCGGTCTGCTCGCCCAGCCAGCACGCGAGGACAGGCTTGCCGTTGATTGTCCCGTCTTTCGCCAGAGACGCGACCGTGGTTGCCGCGTCGGATGAGGATGCCGCTCCGGTCGGGCAATTCATCACCAGCAGCACGTCGACCTCCGGATCGGCGCTCACCGCTTCGACGGCGGCGCGGTAACGCTCCGGGGGGGCATCGCCGATGATGTCGACCGGATTGGCGCGCGACCAGTTCGCGGGCATCGTCCGGTTGAGAGCAGCCATCGTGTCCGGCGACAGCGCGGCGAGCTGGCCGTGGAAATCCATCAGTCGGTCGACGGCCAGAACCCCGGCGCCGCCGCCATTGGTCACGATGCCGACGCGCGCCCGGTCGAGCGGAGAAAAGCGTGCAATTGTCTCCGTTGCATCGAACAGCTCGCCAAGATCGTTGACCCGCAGAATGCCGGCGCGGCGCAACGCCGCATCGACCACGCGATCGACGCCGGACAGTGCGCCGGTGTGCGTCGCGGCAGCCTTGGCGGCTTCGGCATGGCGTCCGGGCTTGATAGCGATGACCGGCTTGACGCGCGCAGCGGCGCGGGCGGCAGACATGAATTTTCGCGGATTGGGCACTGATTCCAGATACATCACGATCGCGCGGGTCTTGGCGTCTCCGGCGAGCATGTCCAGACAGTCGGCGATATCGACATCGGCCATGTCGCCGAGCGACGAGACTTGGGAAAAGCCGATGTCGTTCGCCGCCGCCCAGTCGATTAGCGACGTCGCGATGGCCCCGGATTGCGACAGCAGCGCGATATCACCCGGCGCGGCGGCCATATGGGCGAAGCTGGCGTTGAGCCTGGCCAAGGGCAGCACGAGCCCGATGGTGTTCGGGCCGATGATGCGGAGGAGGTGAGGCCTGGCCGCATCGAGCATCGCTTGCCTCAGGCCGTTTTCCTTCGTGATGCCGGCGGTGATAACGATGGCAGCGCGCGTACCTTTTTCTCCCAGTTCGCTGATGAGCGTCGGCACCACCGCTGCCGGTGTCATGATGACTGCAAGATCGGGAACCCCGGGAAGATCCTTCACGCGCGCATAACAGCGGCGGCCGTTCAAATCCGTGTATTTCGGATTCACGGGCCACAGCTCGCCCCCAAAGCCGCCGCTCACGATGTTGTTGAGTACAATGCGTCCGATCGAATCCGGGCGAAGCGACGCGCCCACGACAGCGATGGATTTCGGCTCGAAAGCATAGGTCAAGTTGCGAATCGTCACTGTCTGTCACTCTCAAATCGAGCCATTCTACCGCATAGATCGAGCATCTTATCCTTTGATGCCGGTCAACATGCTCGAAGCATATGTTACCGAGGGCTATCGGGATCAGAAGGCGGAATTTGTTGCATGGCCAACCTGTCCCTGGTGGACCGCGATCTGGTCGCGTAGGGACGGTTAGGGCAGCCCGACGGGCTGCTGCGAACGCCGGGGTTGTGTCAGTGTGCTCGGACACCTCATCCCGGTCGATTATGCGGTGCCGGCCAGCTCCTCGACGGAGGCAATCTTGAACGTCTGGACCTGGTCATTCGCGTCGCGGATCGAGACGTATTCGCCGGGCACGAAGACGTGCGAACCGAACAGGTAGCCGGCTTCGTCGTCGCTCGTTCTGGCGACATCATAGTCGATGACCCAACGGCCGCGTTCGACTCCTCCGCCCTTGTAGACGAGCATGCCGAATTCATCATCCTCGCCTTCGGCAAAATGGCGCACAGTGCAGTCCGCGCGATTGCGCTTCCATTGCGCGGCGTCGAGATGGCCGTTGTGGTCGAGCGGCGCGACCAGTTCGTAACCGTATCGGACCGAGCCTTCGGGGAACTCCTTGGACCGCGCAAGAGTGAGCAGGATTCGCTTGAGGATCGTCCGTCCAGACATTGTATGCTCCTTGTATTTGAAGCTTAAGGTTTTCGGGATCGCCGTGTTTGACGAAGGTCAAAGGATGGCGCCGTCGCTCGACCGCAAGCGATACGCCGACGGTCTTCGAAAGGGTTGGCGCAGGTCACGAGGAGAGGCTATTTTGCGGTCGACAGTGTGTTAACCGCCATGATGATCGATATTCATACGCACGCGCTGCCGCCTCGCGTGCTCAAGCTCGTCGAAAATGACAAGCGTTATGGCGTCGACCTTTCCGGCGGGCGCTGGAAGTCCGCGCACATCGCGCCTTTTCACGTCACCGACGCCTGGTTCAAGCCAGACGAAAAACTCAAGGAGATGGATCGCCAGAAGCTCGACGCTTCCGTGCTTTCGGCGGCGCCAAAGCCATTATTTTACCACGACCTGCCGCTCGAGCCGCAGGCGCTGATGGCGCGCGAGGTCAATCTCGGTCTTGCCGAATTTTGCAACGGCCGCGAGGATCGCATGCGCTGGATGGCGCAGGTGCCACTGACGTTTCCGCAGGAATCCTGCCGGATGCTGGAGCAAGCGAAGGCAGACGGCGCCTGTGGCGTTCAGATTTCAACTTCGGCGAATGGGCATCGGCTCGACGAAGAGCAGTATGAGCCATTCTGGTCGAAGCTCGAAGAGCTCGGCATGACGGTCTTTTTGCATCCGGCTTATGAACGCGACCTGCCAGAATTTGCCGACTTCCGGCTGGGTCCGGTATTGGCGCTCGGTGTCGAAGTGACGGTCACGCTCGAGCGCATGATTTACAAAGGAGTGTTCGACCGGCATTCGAAACTGGTGATTGTGGCCGGCCTCGGCGGCGGCTTTTTTCCCTACAACGTGGGACGGCTCCGGCATTATTCGAAGATCGATGCCTGCTTCGAAAATCTCACCAAACGCGATCCCTGGTCTTATGTCGGGCAGATCAAATTCGACTGCTTCCTGCATGACCCAAGCCAAATCCGCTTCCTGATTCGCCAGGCAAAACCCGAAAATGTGCTGCTCGGCACTGACGCCTCATTCCGCAGCATGATGCCGGACCCGGTCGGCGTGCTGCGCGAGGCCGCGGATGGCGACGAGGCCGTTGTCACCCAGATCGGCGAGACCAATGCGAAGGCGCTGTTCTGGCGTTGATCATGCGGCGCGCCAAACCTCGCCATCCCGCACTGCGTGGCCTTCGCTTTCGAGCTTGATGAGATGCGCGATGACATTGCGCTCCGCGGCCCGGCGCAGCGTCGGATTGATCTGAGAATAGAGCCGATCCATCAACTCGTAGGTTGTACTCGCGCCCTGTTCACGCAATGCCGTGAGAATGGCGTTTTCGCGCTGCTCGCGATGAAACAGCAGGGTGCTGACGTAGCTGCGCGGGTCTTCGATCGCAGGCCCATGCCCTGGCAGGTAGATACTGTCGCCGCGCGCAAGCAACGCGCGCAAACTGGCGCAGTAGTGGCGCATATTGCCTTTCGGCGGGTTGACGATGGTGCTCGACCATCCCATCACATGATCGCCGCTGAACAGGAGACCATCGGCACGCGCGAAACACAGATGATCCATCGCGTGACCCGGCGTAAACACCGCGGTGAGGTCGCCGACCGTGTCGCCGTCCTTTAGCGGGACGTCGGCAGTAAAGGAGTCATCGGCGCTGGCCGCATATCCGTAAGTCGGCGCGCCGGTCGCAGCCTTGATTGCCGGGAGCGCACCGAGGTGATCATGGTGCGTATGGGTGAGCACAATGCGCGAGATCTTTCCGCCGGTGGCCTTCAAGATGTCTTCGACATGTTTTTTATCATCTGGCCCCGGATCGATGACGACATAAGCCGGGCCATCCTCGATCAGATAAGTGTTGGTGCCGTGATAGGTCATCACGCTTGGATTGTCGGCAACGACGCGACTGATGCCGGGTCGCACCTTTATCGGCACGCCACGGGCAGGGACCGGCTCGGTCAGGAATTTTGGGCTCTCAGCATCGGCCATGATGGGGTCCAGATTTGGGCGCGGAGCATCCCAGACGACGCGACGGCGACCAACGATAATCGAGTCAGATCAGCTATGACGAAAATGGCGAGGTTTAACCTTCGTGCTGCGAGCCGATCCAGACGCCTTGCCGCACAAGTTCGTGCACTTCTTCACTGATAATACGCAGCAATTCGCGCGCTGCGATGGTCTTGGTTCGATCGCGATGGCTGGCGAGCTCAAGCCGCCATAGGATAGAGGGTTTCAACGGGATTGCGGTGAGCAATCCCTCGGCCACTTCGTGCGTGACAGCGACATAGGCCAGCACCGTCGCGCCGAGACCATGTTCGACGAGGGATCGGATCGTCGGTAGTCCGTCGGCCTCGAGCGCTATATTGAGATCGACCCCGCGCTCGGCGGCTGTGTGCTCCATCAGCATGCGCAAACTGTGCGGGCGGCTCGGCAGGATGAGCGGCAGCTTCGCGAGATCCTTGAAGTCATAGACCGTAGGATAAGTATGCTTCTTTCGACCCTCGGCCTTGGGTCCGGGCACGATGACGAACATCTGTTCGGTCAACAGATGTTCGATATCGAGACTGGCCTGCGGCGTCGGGTTGTGCATGACGGCGACGTCCACCCGCCCGCTCACCAGCCACTCCAGCATGTAGCCGCTGAAGCCCTCGTGGATGTGAAGTGTCACCTGCGGACAAAGTTCACGGTAGCGTTTGATCAAGGATGGGCAGAGCACTTGTCCCGCGGCCGGCGGCACTGCGAGACGCAGATGTCCACGCGGCACCTGGCTTGTCGTGACAACATCCTCGCGCGCCTGACGCAGGCCGTGCAACAAAGTTTGCGCGCGTTCGTAAAGCGTCTGCCCGGCCTCGGTTAGTGCGACGCCGCGGCCGTGCCGCGTCAAAAGCGTGACGCCAAGATCCTGCTCGAGGTGTCCGATGCAGCGGCTGATTGCAGATTGCGCGATGCGAAGCTGGACCGCCGCGCGCGAGAAGCTTTTCAGCTCCGCGACGTAGGCGAAATAGCGCAGCTCTCGAAAATCCACCTTACCGACCTCGACATATGCCGAACCAAGATAGCTTATATGCTACTTATGTCTTTGCAATCTACCCCATTCTGGGCTTAGCTCTGCCCATCATCCCAATCGGACTAAAAAGAAGCCGAGTGGGACGGAGGAAAAGGAAGCCCGGTCGTTCATCCATTTGAACTCGTGCCGCAGCGCGTTTCCCGCGCTGAGTACCGACCTGCCGCATTTTTTCTCCGCTGCACGAGCGCCGCATGAGGAGGAACGAATGCGAGCTTTCAAGGCATCACTTCAGCTTTCGATCGTCTTGGCGTCGGCCCTGCTGGTGACAGCCGGCGCCAACGCTCAGAATTATCCCAAAGATGAGGCCGCGCTCTACGAAGCGGCAAAGAAGGAAGGAAAGGTCGTCTGGTACGAGAGTGCGCCGCTCGAGCCGATGCAGGCGATCGCCTTGGCGTTCGAAAAGAAATATCCCGGCATCAAGGTTGAAGTGCTGCGTATCGTCGGCATTCAGCAATATCAGCGCTTCGAGCAGGAGGTGCAGGCCAAGCAATATAACGTCGACATCCTGCACATCAGCGACGAGCCGAGCATGCAGGCGCTGATCGACGAAGGCCATGTTGCCGACTGGAAGGTGCCGGACCACGACAGGTATCCGCCGGACTTCCGTCTCGGCACGTTCTCCTACGCGAATTACACCACCGACAATGCCATCATCTACAATGTCAACAAGGTTACGCCCGAAGAAGTGAAGCTGCTCGAGTCCGGCTGGGAAGCCGTGCTCGACCCGCGCTTCAAGGGTCGCTTTGCCGTGACGTCGATGAAATGTGGCGCCTGCTACGCGGGCATCCACATGTTCCTCGATCCGAAATTGAAGGACAAATACGGACCCGAATTCCTCAAGAAGGTTGCCGCACAGAAGCCTGCTGTTTATTCCGAGGTTCTCGTCGGCATGGACCGCGTGATCGCGGGCGAGCACGACTTTACCTACTGGACCTGGGAAGGCATCGCGCTCACCAAGTGGCAGCAGGGTGCGCCGATCCGCTGGCTGCACCCGAAGCCGACGCCTGTCTTCGGCAACTCATGGCAGGCCGTCTCGAAATATGCCCCGCATCCGAATGCGGCGAGGCTGTTCCAGAACTGGTCGATGAGCGAGGAGGGCGAGATCGCGATCCAGCAGCTCTACGGCTCGGCGACGGTAATGAAGGGACTCAAGGACGAGCGCTCGGTCACCAAGGAGGCCTGGTACAAGCCGATCGAGCAGCCCTACAGCGTCGACTTCAAGCGTTGGGACCGCGACTACCACAAGGACATGGATCTCTGGATCAAGATCCTGAAGGACGCGCGTTGATCCGGCGCCGTGAAGCGCCGCGACAGTGCAGTTTGTGAAATCGAGTACTGCCAGCGTTTGGAGTTCTGGATGTACGTGAGTCGTTTCCGCTTCGCGGCTGTTGTAGCTCTTGCCGCCGTGCTGATGGCGACGGTCTGCGCCAAGGCGCAGACCTATTCGCCGGAAGAGGCCAAGCTCTACGAGGCCGCCAAAAAGGAAGGCAAAGTGGTGCGCTATGTCAGCGGACCACTTGAGCCGATGCAGGCGATCTCACAGGCGTTCGAAAAGCGGTATCCGGGGATCAAGGTCGAGATTCTGCGCATCCCCGGCGTCCAGCAGTACCAGCGCTTCATGCAGGAAGTGCAGGCCCGCCAATACGTGGTTGACCTGCTGCACATGAGCGACCAGCCCAGCATGGAGGCATTGATCCAGGACGGTCACATCGCCGACTGGAAAGTGCCCGATCACGACCGCATCCCGTCCGATTTTCGACTCAAGACTTTCGCCTACGCGAACTACACGACCGATCTTGCGATCATCTACAACGTCAACAAGGTTTCGCCCGAGGAGGTGAAGCTGCTCGAGTCCGGCTGGGAAGCCGTCCTCGACCCGCGCTTCAAGGGCCGCTTCGCAGCGACCGTGATGAAATGCGGCACTTGTTACGCCCCGGTCCACATGTTCCTCGATCCGAAGTTCAAGGATCGTTACGGCGTCGAATTCCTCAAGAAAGTCGCGGCGCAGAAGCCGGCGTTGTACGGCGATATCGTTGCGGCGATGGACCGCGTGGTCGCCGGCGAACACGACTTCACTTACTGGACCTGGGACAGCATCGCGCTGACCAAATGGCAGCAGGGCGCGCCGATTCGCTGGCTGCATCCGAAACCGACGCCGAGCCTCGCTAATTCCTGGCTCGCGGTTTCGAAGTATGCGCCGCACCCCAACGCCGCCCGCCTGTTCCAGAACTGGTCGATGAGCGAGGACGGCGCGATTGCAATCATGGACCTTTACGGATCGGCCAGTACGCTCACGGGCGTGAAGGACAGGCGGCCGATGACCAAGGAATCCTGGTACCACGCGCCACAAGATGTCTATCACGTCGACTTCGCTCGCTGGGAGCGCGACTATCACAAGGACATGGACCTTTGGATCAAGGTCCTGAAAGAGTCGCAATAACTATGGCGGTTTACAGCCAGGACTCGACGGAAGCGCTTGATGCCAATTTGGCCCAGTCGCGTGCGGCATCGCTCCAGCGCGTGTTGTGGTATTGGGGCGGCGAGCGGATCGTCTGGCTGATCCTGGCGATCGCGGTCTTCGCCATTGCCATCCTGCCGCTGCTCTACATGGTCGATTCGGCATTTTACCGGGAAATCCGCACCGGCCTGGCGAATGAGCGCAGCATCAGGGCCTTTCTCGATGTTTATTTTAGCGCTGAATATCTCGGCTACT
>CAZNTY010000235.1:0-1563 GCA_964576085.1 uncultured Undibacter sp.
CCCGCGATCATCGCCTCGCGGCCGGCCTCGATGCGCTTGGCAATCGCGATCTCGCCCTCGCGGGACAGAAGCTCGACCGAGCCCATTTCGCGCAGATACATGCGGACCGGGTCGTCGGTGCGTTCGGCGGGCTCCTTGCCGGAGGCGGTGGTCAGCGCCTTGGGCTTCGCCTCGACCAGCTCGCCGTCGCCGTCATCGTCGTCGTCCTGCTCGTCGGCGGGCTTGGCCTCCTCGTCGTCGGCGCCCTCCTCCTGGTCGACCACGTTGATGCCCATCTCGTTGAGCATCGCGTAGACGTCCTCGATCTGGTCGGAGGAGACCTCCTCGGAGGGCAGGACCGCGTTGAGCTGCTCGTGGGTGACGTAGCCGCGCTTCTTGGCCTGCTTGATCATCTTCTTGACCGCTGCGTCGTTCAGGTCGAGCAACGGCAACGGGCTTTCCGGCGTCTCCGGAGCCTCCTTCTCGGCGGCCTTTTCGGGCACTTCCTTCTCGTTGACCTTGGCCTTCACCACTTTGGTCGCCACCGCGGCCGCCTTGGACGCCATACCCTTCTCCTCAGTCTTCTTATCGTCCGTCTTCTTGGACTTTGACGCAGCCGCGGACGCCCGGGCCGGTCCCGGTCGGGAGGCCACTGGCTTCTGCTTGCTTGCTGTACGACCCCTGCTCATGAGGGTCCTCCTACCTATAGGGAAGTGGCGCGGTGTGCTGCCAAGAGGGCTCGGGGTCAGGCGAATGTCCCGGGATTCGCCTCGAATCGGGCCCGCAGTGTCGGCCGGTCTCCCTTAAACCCGGCTTAACCCTGTAAAGACCGGCGGTCGGTCTCCTATTCCGGTTGTAGCCACGCAAAAAGCGCACCACAGGTTTTCCGTTGGAGCACGAAACCGACCCCTGCCGCCAGCGGCTGTTCGGCACCATGCCCCGGTTCAAATGCTCCGCACCGGACGGCCGGAGGACAGACCAAAACCCTCGATCTGGGCTTCGCTCCCATCGAGGGCGGACAACCTCCCTTGTACGTCACGAAGCCAAGCCAAATTGGCGTCAGTCGGTTCCTCGCCCAGGGCCCGCTCAGCGTCCTTGAGCTCCCTATTTAACGTGCGCTGCTTGCGATGCAAGGTAACAACGTGGGTCCACCACTGGCCCACATCGTGCTCCGCAGCGCCCGGCCGGGCCGGCCAATCCGAGGTGTGGGTGATGGCGGCCTCGATCCGGGCCAGAACCTGCCCCAGACCCCGGCCGGAAAGCGCGGCCCGAATGCCCTCGGCGTCGGCCACGGCACCCTCGGTTGCTGTGTCCAGCATCGCCCGGCGCAACTGGTCGGCGTCGGGATTGAGGAACTCGAGCTCGGAGAACTCCTCGGCATGATGTTCGAGCAGCCACGGATGGGTGACCACCGCCATCAGGATCAGCGCCTCGCGCGGCGGCAGCGCGCTGCGAAAGCCGCGAACGATCGGGCTGCCGGTCAACCGCGCGCTGGGCTGCGGAGGCTGCTGCGGAAACGGAGCGCGGCCGCGTTGCCAGTCACGGCCGCCGCGAAAGTCGCGGACATTGCCGCCGCGCGATCCG
>CAZNTY010000236.1:0-2077 GCA_964576085.1 uncultured Undibacter sp.
CGCGGTCAATTCACGCGACGCCATGCCGGAGGGCGGCAAGCTGACGATCGAGACGGCCAATGCCAGCCTCGACGAAGTTTACGCCGCGCGCCATGCCGAGGTGCCGGCGGGCCAATACGTGCTGATCACGGTGACCGACACCGGGCAGGGCATGACGCCGGAGGTGATCGAAAGGGCGTTCGATCCGTATTTCACCACCAAGGGCGTCGGCAAGGGCACCGGGCTCGGCCTGAGCCAGGTGATGGGTTTCGTGAAACAGTCGGCCGGCCATATCAAGATCTATTCCGAGCCCGGGCACGGCACGGCGGTGAAGATTTACCTGCCGCGATTCTTCGGTGAGGCCGAGGAGATCGCCGAGAGCGCCAGGCCGGTCGCCGCGGACGCGATCGTTCCCGACCACATGATTCTCGTCGTCGAGGACGAGGACCGCATGCGCACCTTCATCGACGACGCCTTCAGGGAGCTCGGCTATCGTGTGCTGTCGGCGCCGAATGCCGCCACCGCATTGCAGCTTCTCGACGCCAATCCGCAGATCGGCCTGCTTTTCACCGACGTCGTCATGCCGGACATGAACGGCCGGCGCCTGGCCGAGGAGGCGCTGCGCCGCCGCCCTCAGCTCAAGGTCATCTACACCACGGGCTTCAGCCGCAACGCGGTGATTCACAACGGCGTGCTCGACAAGGACGTCAATTTCATCGCCAAGCCCTTCACGCTGGACCAGCTTGCCGCCAAGGTGAAGGAGGTGCTCGGAAACGGCGCCTCGTCCGGTCAGGCGAAATAGCGCTCGATGATTTTGCGGTAGATCGTGGTCAGCGCCTGCAGCTCGGCGACCGGCACGCGCTCGTCGACCTGGTGCATGGTGGCGCCGACCAGCCCGAACTCCACCACCGGGCAGTACCTTGAGATGAAGCGCGCGTCGGAGGTGCCGCCGGACGTCGACAACTCGGTGTTGCGCCGCGTCACGCCGGCAATGGCGTTGACCACCATGTCGGTGAACGGCCCGGGCTCGGTGACGAACACGCCCGCATTCGAGGGTTGAAACTCGAACCTGAACCTGATCTTCCCCGCCCCGGCTTTCTCCGCACGCTGCTGCAGCAGGCCGTGCAGCGATTCCGCCGTGTGGTGGTCGTTGAAGCGGATGTTGAAGCGCGCCCGCGCCTCGCCGGGAATGAGATTGACCGTCTTGTTGCCGACGTCGACCGAGGTGAACTCGAGATGCGACGGCTGGAAGTTGTCGCTGCCGGCGTCGAGCGGCTCCGATTGCAGCGCCTCGATCAGCTTGACCAGCCCGCGGATCGGGTTGTCGGCGCGGTCGGGATAGGCGACGTGGCCCTGCCGGCCGGTGACGATCAGCGTGCCGTTGAGCGAGCCGCGCCGGCCGATCTTGATGGTGTCGCCCAGCGTCGCGACGTTGCTCGGCTCGGCCAGGATGCAGTGGTCGAAGGCCTCGCCGCGCTCGGCCGCCCATTGCAGCAGCTTGACCGTGCCGTTGACGGCGATGCCTTCCTCGTCGCCGGTGATCAGGAACGAGATCGAGCCGTTGCCGTCCTGTCGCGGTTTGCCGCCGTTCGCCGCGAGGTGGTCGAGCACCGCGGCGATCGCGCAGGCGATGCCGCCTTTCATGTCCACCGCGCCGCGGCCGTAGAGCACGCCGTCCTTCACCGTCCCGGAGAACGGCGGCTCGGTCCAGGTCTTCTCGTCGCCGGACGGCACCACGTCGGTGTGGCCGGCGAACATCAAATGCGGGGCGGTCGTGCCGATGCGGGCGTAGAGATTCTCCACGTCGTCGGCGCCCGGCTCGCTGAACGTGACGCGATGCACCGTGAATCCCGCGGCGGTGAGCGTGCGGTCGAGAAACGCCAGCGCGCCGCCTTCCGCCGGCGTCACCGACGGACAGCGCACCAGATCACGGGTGAGGGCGACGGGATCGGCGGACATTTCGTTCCTTCTTTCTGTCATCACCGGGCTCGTCCCGGTGATCCCGATCAGGAAGGCACTGCGTTTCTCAGCGAGATGGCCGGGACATCAGGGCGTTTACGCCCGTCTTCGATGGCTATGCCCGGCCATGACATCGATT
>CAZNTY010000237.1:0-4037 GCA_964576085.1 uncultured Undibacter sp.
CAAAAGCCGGCCGGGTTGCCGGCCGCGCGTGAGGCGAGGTAGTCGCGCGCCACCGGGATCGTGAGGTCGGGCCGCAGGCAGTACTCGCCGCCACCCGGCGCGGTGGTGAGATACATGCGCTTGCGGATGTCCTCGCCCGACAGGTCGAGGAACGGTTCGGCTGGCTGCAGGATCGGCGGCGCGACGCGCGTATAGCCGGCGCGCTCATAAGCGGCGCCCAGCGCCTCCGCGCGCGCGTCGGTCCTGCTCCCGGTGCCGGGGCCGCCTGCGTTCATCGCCGTCCCTGTGGCTTTTTCTTAAATTTCGCCGGCGCCCTTTAGCATGCAGGACTTAAGGATTCGACGACGATCACTCCGCGCGCTTAACCGGCAAAGCCGTCAAATCGCTGGCGTCGTTAACGAAATCCCTTGAATGGCCTCATGAGGAAACCCATAGCGTCAGGAAATGATCCATAACCCATTCATTTGTAAGTGTTTTTCAACCTGATCCGTGTTTGATGGCGATCATGGGAACGGTGGCGAAGCCAAAGCCGGTCAGCCGCGCCTTGGCGCAGGCTTTCTATGAAGCCTATGCGGACTGTGACGCCGCCAAGGTCGAGCCCTTTCTTGACGACGACGTGCACTGGACCATCAGCGGTCCGGTTGAGCTGCTGCCCTATTGTGGGACGCGGCATGGGAAAAATGCGGTGCTGCACATGATCCGGTGTCTGGTGCCCGCAGTCTTCCACGTCACCAGCTTCGTGCCGGACGTGCTGCTGGTCGACGGCGACCGCGTCGCGACGCTCAACCGGCTATCCGGCAATCGCGCGGAGGACGGCCGGGCCATCAGCTATCGGGTTGCGCAGTTCCTGCGGTTCAATGACGACAAGGTCGTCGAATACTGCGCGGTGATCGACAGCTTCGACGCCGCCGAGCAGGTGCTCGGTCACCGCCTTGACGTCGGCATCCATCGAATGCGGTCCGCCGACAGCGACGTGGTCGCGGTTTAATCCACACCCTGGATTCTGTCGGTGCCGGCCTTGGCGTAAGCTGACGTCAGCCAAGGAGGCCGCCATGCGCGCACTGTTCGCTGCCGTTTTCGTCATGCTCATACCGTCCCTCGCAAGCGCCGCGATGGATGTCCCGGCCCGCAAGGCGGGCCTGTGGCAGATGACCATGACATTCGAGAGCCGCAACCTGCCACAGCAAACGATCAAGCAATGCATCGATGCAGCGACCGACAAGCTGATGAACTCGATGGGCGGTCAGATACAGAAGCAAAACTGCTCCAAGCAGGACATGCAGCGCGTCGGCGACACGATCGTGGTCGATTCGGTGTGCAAGACCGGGGCGGGCAACGGCACCAGCGTCTCGCACGCCGTCGTCACCGGCGATTTCAACAGCGCCTACACCGTGAAGGTCGAATCAAAGACCGAGGGCGCGGCGATGCCAGGCATGTCTCCTGGCGGCACGATGAAGATGTCGATCGACGCGAAATGGCTCGGCCCATGTGCGGCCGGTCAGCACCCCGGCGACATGATCATGGGCAACGGCATGACGATCAACGTGCGCAACATGCCGTCGATGGGGGGCGGCACGCCGCGCCGTTGACGCGCGACGAGAGGCCGATTCGGCCTCCGTGCGCCGCGTCTGCTGCGCCTCGTTGTATTGGTCCGGCGCCGCGCGCGGTTTTTCGCCAGCTCTTGGGCTTCGCGAAGCGCCAGCCGGTGTGGCGCTGCATTGTGATGGGGTGGGGATAGGGCCAGCGTTCCACTGTGGACGCCTCGTGAGGTCGCCCATTAATGCGCAGTCTGCGCTTTCGTTCCGGGAACCCTGAGGAAATTTCAGGCGCGGCGAGCGAGGATCGCCTGCACCTCACGCACGAGGTTGGCCACCGGCACGGTGCGCTGCGCCTGCGTCTGCGCCTGCAGATGCGCCGCGCGATCTTTGTCGACATCAGCGCCAGCGAGTGCGGCACCGAGCCGCAGATCCTTGATGGTGACTTCGCCTTTGGCCTTCTCGTCCGGTCCCTGGATAATGGCGCAGGGCGACGAGCGTTTGTCGGCGTATTTGAGCTGCTGGCCGACGCTGTGCTTCGGGTTGCCGAGATAAAGCTCGGCGCGGATGCCGGCAGTGCGCAGTTGCGCGACCATCGCCTGGTAGTCGGCGATGCGGTCTCTGTCGAAGACCGTGACGACGACCGGACCGGTGGCGGCCTTGCTGTCGAGCTTGCCGATCAAAGTCAGCGCCGCTTGCAGCCGCGACACGCCGATGGAGAAGCCGGTCGCCGGCACCGGCTCGCCGCGGAACCGCGACACCAGCCCATCATAACGACCGCCTCCGCCGACCGAGCCGAACCGCACCGGGCGACCTTTCTCGTCTTTCGTTTCGATCAGCAGTTCAATCTCGTACACCGGGCCGGTGTAGTACTCGAGGCCGCGGACGACTGTTTTGTCGACCCGCACACGATCGCCGTAGCCGGCCGCCTTCACTAACGCCGAGACTTGCGCGAGTTCATCTTCGCCGGGGCCGGCCATCGACTTTGCATCCGGGCTGATTGCCGCGACGACAGTTTCGATTTGCGAGTCGGCTAGTTCGGCTCCTTTAGTAAAGTCGCCACTTTCATCTTTGCGGCCTTTACCAAGCAGCATGCGAACGCCGTCGATTCCGAGGCGATCAAGTTTGTCGATGGCACGCATCGCCGTGAGTCGCTTGCCGGCAGGAACGTTCGCAATATCCAAGGCCTGATCGAGCACCTTGCGGTTGTTCACCTTCACGACATACGAGCCGCGGGGGATGCCGAGCGCTTCCATCGTGTCGGCGGCGAGCATGCACATCTCGGCATCCGCGGCCATTGACGCGCTTCCCACCGAATCTGCGTCGAACTGCAGGAACTGCCGGAAGCGGCCGGGGCCCGGCTTCTCATTGCGGAACACATAGCCTTCGCGGTAGCTGCGGAACGGCAGCGCGATGGTCTGGAAATTCTCGGCGACGTGGCGGGCGAGCGGCGCGGTGAGGTCGTAGCGCAGCGACAGCCACTGCTCGTCGTCGTCCTGAAACGAGAACACGCCCTCGTTGGGGCGGTCCTGATCGGGCAGGAACTTGCCGAGCGCGTCGGTGTATTCGATCGCCGGCGTTTCCAGCGCCTCGAAGCCGTAGCGCTCGAATACGCCGCGGATGGTCTGCGTCATCGCGCGCGTGGCGGCGATCTCGGCCGGGCGGCGGTCGGCGAGGCCGCGCGGCAGGCGGGCCTTCAACCTGTTGGTTTTGGGGGATTTATCGGCCATCGGCGGCTTTCATATCAGAGCCGCACGGTGCGGCAACGCGGTAGTTGAAGATGAACAATAAAACTGTCATGGCCGGGTCTGGCCAAAGGCCGGCGGTCGTAAACTTGTCCCGGCCGCCCACGGCTTTATGAAATAAGATATAGAATGTTCGAGGCCCGGCATGATGCCGGGCCTGGCGACGGAAAACGGTGCGATTCATGGCGCAATTACAGGCTCAGCAGAAAATCAGCGTCCCCAACGACCTCGAGCCGTTCTGGATGCCGTTCACCTCCAACCGCTCGTTCAAGAAGCGGCCGCGCCTGATCGCGCGCGCGAAGGATATGTACTACTACACGCCGGAAGGCCGTGCCGTGCTCGATGCCTGCGCCGGGCTGTGGTGCACCAACGCCGGCCACAACCGCGATTTGATCGTCGCCGCGATCCAGGCGCAGGCGGCCGAGCTCGATTTCTCGCCGAGCTTTCAGTACGGCCATCCGAAATCCTTCGAACTGGCGGCGCGCATCGCCGCGCTCGCGCCCGGCGATCTCGATCATGTGTTCTTCTGCAATTCCGGGTCGGAGGCGACCGACACCGCGCTCAAGATCGCGCTCGCCTACTGGAACGTGAAAGGCGAGGGCCAGCGCACACGCCTGATCGGCCGCGAGCGCGGCTATCACGGCGTCGGCTTCGGCGGCATCTCCGTCGGCGGCATGGTCAACAACCGCAAGTTCTTTGGCGGGCTGCTGACCGGCGTCGATCATCTGCCGCACACCTATAACCGCGCCGAGCAGGC
>CAZNTY010000238.1:0-3440 GCA_964576085.1 uncultured Undibacter sp.
GCCGCGGGCCAGTAGCGTTTGAACATCTCGCTTTGGATGTCTGGGTAACCGACCGCGGTGATGTAGTTGGTCAGCGCGTCGACCCACACATACATGATGTGCTTGTCGTTGCCGGGCACGCGCACGCCCCAATCGAACGTCGTCCGCGAAATCGACAGGTCCTGCAGGCCGCCTTTGACGAAGCTCGCCACCTCGTTGAGCCGCTCGCGCGGCAGCACGAAGTCCGGCACGTCGCTGTAGAGCTTGAGCAGCCTGTCCTGATAGGCCGACAGCCGGAAGAAATAACTCTCCTCCTCGACCCATTCGACCGGCGTGCCGGTCTTGGTCGCGATGCGGACCTTCTGCTCGTTCAGCGTGGTCTCGTCCTCGGCGTAATAGGCCTCGTCGCGCACTGAATACCAGCCGGCATATTTGTCGAGATAGATGTCGCCGTTCGCCGCCATCTTTTCCCAGATGGCGGCCGACGAAACATGGTGACGCGACTCGGTGGTGCGGATGAAATCATTGTTCGACGCCTCGACGCGCTCGACCATTGCCTGAAACAGCTTGACGTTGCGGTCGACCAGTTCGCGCGGCGTGACGCCCTGGCGCGTCGCGGTCTGCTGGATCTTCTGGCCGTGCTCATCGGTGCCAGTCAGGAAATAGACGTCGTAGCCGTCGAGCCGCATGAAGCGCGCGATGGCGTCGGTCGCGATCACCTCATAGGCGTGGCCGATATGCGGCGGGCCGTTCGGATAGGAAATCGCGGTGGTGATGTAAAAGGGCTGCTGGGCCGGCATTTGCTTCATTCATTGACGTCATCATGGTCAGACCTAATGCCGGCCATGACGGCTATGAAGGGCTTGCTACCAACACGGTATCGCGCGGGCAAGCGGCGCGATGCGCCAGACGGTGGGCCGGACGGGACGCTTGCCATTGTGGGCGCCGCGGTCAGGCGCGCGCGACCTCGGCCAGCAGGCCGAACACGGTAAAGACCAGCGGCTTGCGCTCGAGATTGTAGGCCTCCACGTCGCGCGCCGCGGCGTTGATCTCTTCCCACGCCTGCGCGACGCGGACGAGGCGCGGCTTGTCCTCCGACCGATCCCGCACGCCGGATTCGAGGCGCTGCGCCAGCCAGTCATTGACGATGTCGATGAAGGCCGCGAGCGGCGCCGGGTCACTATAGCCGAGCGCGTCACCGAGCGCATGCATTGCCTGCGGATCGGGGGCCGGAAGCTGGCCGAGAAGATCCATGATCCTCTGGCGCAATGCCAGCGTGGCACCATCGAGCAGATCGAGCGCACGGCCGGCGCTGCCGCCTGCCGCACCGGCAGCTTCGAGGATGTCGCGATCTTCCGGCGAGCGGCCAAGCGCAGCGGCAACCGCCTGCACAACCTCATGCTCAGGTAGCGGGCGCAGCAACAGCACGCGGCAGCGCGAGCGGATGGTCGGCAGCACGCGGCCCGGCGCGTTGCTGACCAGCAAAATCAGCGATCGCGGCGGCGGCTCTTCCAGAACCTTCAGCAGGGAATTCTCGCCCGCGGGATTGAGTTCGTCGACGCTGTCGACAATGGCAATGCGCCAGCCGCCCTCGCCTGCGGTCGAACCGAAGAATGCAACCGTGCGGCGGATCTGCTCGACGACAATATCCTGATAGAGTTTTCCAGTCTTTTCGTTGATGGTCCGCTGCAGCACCAGGAGATCCGGGTGCGACTCGTTGGCAATCCGCCGCGCGGCCGGACTGTCGTCCGGGACCGAAAGCGATACCGCCTGCTGCACGACCGGCGCTGCCGGATCCGGATGGGCGAGCGCGAAGCGCGCCATTCTATAAGCGAGCGTCGCCTTGCCGATGCCGCGTGGCCCGCCGATCAGCCAGGCATGAGGCATCTGGCCCCCGCGGTAGGCCTCGAGTAGTGTGCGCTCGGCCTCGGCGTGACCGAACAGCCTGCTGGTGGCGCGAGGATGCGGCGCACCGTTGTCGTTATCGTCGCTCATGTCAGGCTCACGGCACGCCGGCGCTCAGCCGGTCGGCGCGCCGGCGCATCAGACGCTCGCTGACGATGGTCCAGATCCGGTCATGCACGACGTCTTTCGGCTGCGTGGCGTCGATCAGGACGCAGCGTTCCGGCTCGAGCTTGGCGAAAGCCGCGAAGGCGCGCCGCAGCTTCTCGTGGAACTCGGCCGTCTCGGCCTCGAAGCGGTCGGCAGCCCCCTCGCCTCGCCGCGCCTGCGCACGCGCCATGCCGACCTCGACCGGCACATCCATGATGAAGGTGAGATCGGGCACGACATCGCCGACCGTCACCCGTTCGAGGCCGCGGATCAGCCGTGGATCAACATGTCCAAGCACGCCTTGGTAGACCCTGGTCGAATCCATGAAGCGGTCGGAGATCACCCATTTGCCGGCTTCGAGCGCCGGCGCGATGGTCGCGCGCACATGGTCGTCGCGGGCGGCGGCGAATAAAATCGCCTCCGTCTCGGCGCCGAGCGGCTTCGCCGCGCCAGACAGCAACACGTGTCGGATGATCTCGGCGCCGGCGGATCCGCCCGGCTCGCGCGTGAGCACCACCTCGATACCGGCTTTTTCCAGCCGCGCGGCGAGCAATTTTGCCTGGGTGGACTTGCCACCGCCCTCGCCGCCCTCAAACGTGATGAAGCGCCCCGCCATCGGCTAGAGTCTTTGCGCGCCCGCGCGCAGCAGGTTGATCACTAGTTCGGACGCACCGTCGAGCGCACGTTGCGACATCGTGCCCTTGTCAACGCTGCCAGCGGTCTTGAGCGGAACCTGCAGCACCAGATTGCCGTCACGCCAGATCTTGAGCGTGCCGACGCTCTGTCCGGCGTTGACTGGCGCCCGCAGCGGCCCGTCGTAGATGATACGCGCGACCAATTTCTCGCCGCCGGCCTTCGGCACCATGATCTGGACGACACGGGGGGAGACCAGCGGCACATAGCTCTTATCGCCGCCGAATACCTTTGCTTCGCCGAGCGTCTGCCCCTCGGCGAACAGCGGCCGGGTCTCGAAATTGCGGAAGCCCCATTCGAGCAGTTTCTTGCCTTCATCGGCGCGGTCCTTCGCGGTCTTGAGGCCGTTGACCACCGCGATCAGGCGCAACCCGTTCTGCACCGCCGAGCCAACCAGGCCATAGCCGGCCTCCTTGGTGAATCCGGTCTTGAGGCCGTCGGCGCCATCCAGTGTACCGAGCAGCGGATTGCGATTCTGCTGGCGGATCTTGTTCCAGGTGAAGTCGGGCTGGCTGAAGATTTTATAGAATTCCGGATATTGCAGGATGATCTGGCGGGCGAGCAGCGCCAGTTCGCGCGACGTTACCTTTTCGTCCGGATCCGGCAGGCCGTTGGAGTTGGTGAAGACCGACTTGGTCAGGCCGATCTCCCGGGCGCGGGCGGTAAGCTTTCGGCCGAATTCGGTTTCGTTGCCGGCGAGCGCCTCGGCCAGCACG
>CAZNTY010000239.1:0-2990 GCA_964576085.1 uncultured Undibacter sp.
TGGATCGCGACATCGGCCGCCTTGTGCAGGGTGTCGGCGACATGGACCTTGGCCATCGACACCTCCTTGCGGGCGCGGCCGCACTGGTCGAGCATCCACGCCGCGCGCATCGTCAGCAGCCGGCCGATCTCGATGTCCTTCGCCACCTCGCCGAGCTTGATCTGCACGCTCTCGCGGTCGGCAAGCTTGATGCCGAAGCCCTGGCGGTTCTCGACATAGTCCTGCGCGATCTCGAGGCAGCGCTTGGCGAAGCCGGTCCAGCGCATGCAGTGGGTGAGCCGCGCCGGCCCGAGCCGCACCTGCATCAGCCGCAGGCCCTCGCCCTCGCCGAGCAGCACGTTCTCCTCCGGCACCTCGAGACCGTCGAATTCGAGCTCGCAATGGCCGCCGTGCTCCTCCGGCGCGAGGATCGGAATGCGCCGCACGATGCGCCAGCCCGGCTGGTCCTTGTGATAGAGGAAGGCGGTGAGCCCCGTGCGCGCGTCGTCCGAGGTGCGCGCCATCAGGATGAAGTGCGAGGCGCCCTCGGCGCCGGTGGTGAACCACTTGCGGCCGGTGATGACGTATTTGCCGCCGCGCTTCTCGGCGCGGGTGCGGATCATGGTCGGATCGGAGCCGCCGCCCGGCGCCGGCTCGGTCATGGCGAAGGCCGAGCGCACCTTGCCTTCGACGATCGGGGCGAGCCACTTGTCCTTCTGCGCCGGGGTCGCCACCAGCCGCAGCATGTTCATGTTGCCGTCGTCCGGCGCCATGCAGTTGATGGCGAGCGGGCCGAACACCGAGCGCGCCGCCTCCTCGTAGATCGCCGCCCAGCCGACCATCGGCAGCTCCATGCCGCCGTACTCTTTAGGCGATTGCGGCGCCCACAGACCGGCGGTGCGCGCCTTCTCGCGCACCGGTTTGAGGCGCTCCTCCGGGATGTTCTCGTGCTCGGCGAAATTCGCCGGGTCTTTTTCCAGCGGTAACACCTCCTTCTCGATGACGGCGCGCACCCGAAGGCGGAGGTCGTCGATCTCGGGGGAAAGGGAGAAGTCCATTGTGGTTCACCGGCCTTGACGCCACATACGGGCGGATCGGAGATAACGACCATAACAGAGGCTGTGTCCGTGCAATATGTCATGACCGAATTCACCCCGCTGTCGGCCGCCGTCGGCGGCGCGATGATCGGCCTGGCGTCGGCCCTGCTGATGCTGCTCGCCGGCCGCATCGCCGGGATCAGCGGCATCTTCGGCGGCCTGATCTCGTGGCGCGCGCAGGAGCGTGGCTGGCGGCTCGGCTTCGTGCTCGGCCTGCTGGCGGCGCCGGTCCTCGCCGGCCTTGCCGGCCATGCGATCACGGCCCCGCCGATGCCCGGCTGGGCGACGATCGTCATCGCCGGGCTGCTCACCGGATTTGGCACGCGGCTCGGCAGTGGCTGCACCTCGGGTCACGGGGTCTGCGGCAATGCCCGGCTGTCGCTGCGCTCGATGGCGGCGACGGCGATCTTCATGGCGGCCGGCGTGCTGGTCGTGTTCATCGTCCGTCACGGATTCGGAGGCTGAGATGGTTGTCGTCCTCGCGGCCTTCGTCTGCGGCCTGCTGTTCGGCGCCGGGCTGATCGTGTCCGGGATGGTGTGGCCGCCGAAGGTGCTCAACGTCCTCGACCTGGCCGGCGCATGGGACCCGAGTCTGCTCGTTGTGATGGTGGCGGCGCTCGCGGTATCGGCGGCCGGCTATGCGCTGGCGCGACAGCGCGGCCCCGCTTTTGTCGATCAGTGCCAGTGGCCGAACAAGACCGCCATCGACGCGCCGCTGGTGATCGGCGCCCTGATGTTCGGCGTCGGTTGGGGCCTCGTCGGCCTTTGCCCCGGCCCGGCGATCGTCAACCTGGCGACGCTGTCGCCGCAGGTCGTCGTCTTCGTGCTGGCGATGAGCGCCGGAATGGGCCTGCACGATCTATGGTCCGCAGGTTGGGCGCGGAAACGGCAGCGCGCCGCGCTGGCCGACGGCTAACCTCTGATCTGCACCACCTGGCCGCCGTCGACCACAACCGTCGCGCCGGTCATGTAGGCGCCGGCATCCGATACCAGAAGGAGCAGCGCACCATCGAGATCGCCCGCGCTGCCGAACCGGCCCATCGGAATCTCGCGCTTGATGGCCTCGCCCTTCTCGCTCATCAGGTAGTCGTCGTTCATCTCGGTGACGAACCAGCCGGGCGCGATGGCGTTGACGCGCACGCCCTTGAACGCCAATTCGACCGCGAGCGCCTTCGTGACCTGGACCACCCCGGCCTTGGCGGTCGCATAAGCCACCGAGCCCTTCGCTGCCATCAGGCCGAGCACCGAGGCGACGTTGACGATCGTGCCCTGCGCCTTCGCCGCCAGCATGCGCTTGGCCGCCTCCTGCGCCCAGAAGAACACGGCGTCGAGATTGGTCGAAAGTACGCGCCGCCATTCCTCCTCGGTCATGTCCGTTGCGCGGCCACCGTGGGCAACGCCGGCATTGTTGACGAGGATCGTCACGGTGCCGAGCGCCTGTTCGGCCTCATCGAAAGCGCGCAGCATGGCGGCGCGGTCGGTGACGTCGGCCTCGATGGCAGCCGCTCTGGCGCCGGATTTTTCCAGCTCGGCCTTGAATGCGGCAAGCCGGTCGGCGCGGCGCGCCACCAGCGCGACCGCCGCGCCATTGTCGGCGAGCGCGCGGGCGAATTGCTGGCCCAGCCCCGACGAGGCGCCCGTCACCAGCGCGACCCGGCCCTTCAGGTTGAACAGTTCCGCAGCTTTGGTCATTCCCGTCCCTCTCAGCGTCCATAAAGCGCATGCGGCAGCGCGGTCGCAAGCCCCGGCACGAACCACAGCACCACCAGCGCCACGAGCTGGATCAGCACGAAGGGGATGACGCCGACATAGATGTCGCGGGTGGTGATCTCAGGCGGCGCCACCCCGCGCAGGAAGAACAGCGTCGGCCCGAGCGGCGGGTGCATGTAGGAGGTCTGCAAATTCACCGCCATC
>CAZNTY010000240.1:0-4163 GCA_964576085.1 uncultured Undibacter sp.
CCAATATTCCCCACTGCTGCCTCCCGTAGGAGTCTGGGCCGTGTCTCAGTCCCAGTGAGGCTGATCATCCTCTCAGACCAGCTACTGATCGTCGCCTTGGTGAGCCGTTACCTCACCAACTAGCTAATCAGACGCGGGCCGCTCCAATGGCGATAAATCTTTCCCCGTAAGGGCTTATCCGGTATTAGCGCAAGTTTCCCTGCGTTATTCCGAACCATAGGGTACGTTCCCACGTGTTACTCTCCCGTCTGCCGCTGCCGTATTGCTACGGCCGCTCGACTTGCATGTGTTAGGCCTGCCGCCAGCGTTCGCTCTGAGCCAGGATCAAACTCTCAGGTTGGATGAGATTTGATGCCGGCTGGTCACGTTTGCGCAGGACGACGTTTGGGAAAACGCCGTCCATTGACGAGGTCCATCACATGACCGATCTCGCGACCGGTCACGATGTACCTTTTTCAACTTTCAACGTGTACCGCCGAAGTCTCTTCCAAAGCCTCGTCCCGATTAAGAATTGCTTCTCAACGAGACGCGGCTCGCAAGGACTCCGCCGTCCACGTTTCTCTTTCTTCCTATTCAGTTTTCAAACAGCCCGGGGTCGAGCGACCCCCTCTCCGATAGCCCGGAGAGTGTCGAACCTCCGCGCACCCGATAACCGTCGGATGCTGTTTCACTGTTCCAGTGAGGAGCTTCGGAGGCACGCCATCGCGCCAAAAGATCGCACCTTGGCGGGGCGGCGTGCCGGACGCCGTATATAGGGTAAGCCCTCTTTCAATGTCAACATCGAATCGGAATTTTTTGCAGTGCGGCAGCCCGCGGAAGCCCGGGCTGTCCTGAGTTTTCGCCAATGTCGGTGAGAATTAACCGCTACGCCGCACTCAAGCCATATTCCTCGGCCGTTCTTGTATCTTGCATTTGCGAAATTGGCCGAGGGCGGAGGACGCAGCGGCCATTCTGTAGATTGGATGTGCGGCCGGCCCGCAAGATTGACCGGTCGCAGACCACCCGGCATCGTGCCGGACGCGATTCTTCGGAATGGCGGCAGCTTCGAGAGCGCAGGGGACGGCGAGCTTGGATCAGGCCAGATCGCACGGCACAAATCGTTCCAGGCAAATCGAAGCGGAACTCGGCAACGAGCCGCCGCTGTCGGTCGACGGCGATCAAGCCGGCCTCGTCGATCGCCGTCGCGTCTCGGTGCAGTGGCTCGCAGGAACAATCCTGACGGCGTTATCCGGCGCAGCCCTCATGGGCGGCGCCGTTTTCACGTCGCTTGACGGCGAAACCAACTTCGCTGCGCTGCCCGAACGTGTCGAGCTTGCGCTGCGCGGCGCGCTCGGCGCCGCCAGCGAACGCTTCGGCGTCGCGCGCAAGGGCGATCGGCTGCCTCCTGCGGAAGAAGCCACCGTCGCGCGCCAGCTCATTCGCGTTTCGACCACGTCGAAGGTGGGCAATCACGAGGTGGTTCGCGTGCGGCCGTTCGTGCGCGTCGCCGGCAACCTGTCGCTCGCCGTGTCCGACCTGTCCGCCAACATCCCGCCGTTCAACCCGCAGCGCATGCTTACCGACTCTGCCTCCGATTCCGGAGAAGAAACCGCCGCCGCGGCGGCCGAACCCGAGGCGTCCGTTGCCTTCGTGATGCGCGACCTGTCGCCGATGCTCGGCAAGTTGAAGATCGCGTCAGTCACGCCGAACGACGAAGTCCTGGCAAGCGTCCGCGAGGCCGCCGACTGGATGGAGAAAACCGCGCGCCACTTGCCGGTCGATGCCAATATCGGCGGCATCAAGCTCGCCTATACCACCGAAGGTAACACCGCCGATCCTTATGCCGGATTCGGGGCGCGCATCGTTCCCGAGAACATCACGCTGCTTCCCAAGACCACCAATGAAACCACCGGCGGCAACGCCTGGAGCGAGCGCGTCGTCGCTGCGAAGAAAGGCGACAGTGTCGCCTCCATGCTGCGGGAGTTCGGCGCCACCGCTGAAGACATCGCGAAGATCGCCACGGTGCTCGGCATTCGCGGCGCAGAACCCGGCATCGTCGAAGGGCAGAAGCTGCGTGTCCTCCTCGCGCCGACCGCCAACGGCACGCGCCTGCAGCCGATCCGGGTGATCATCGCCGACGACAACGCGGTCGATGCCGTCGTGGCACTGTCCGATACCGGGAAATACGTCTCGGTCGACGTGAAGAGCATCGACACCGAGATCGCCGACAACGGCAACCAGCCGGCCGACGACGGGACCGGGGTGCGGCTTTATCAAAGTATCTATGAGACCGCGCGGCGCGACCAGATTCCCGATCCGATCATCGACGACCTGATCAAGATCTATTCCTACGACGTGGATTTCCAGCGCAAGGTGCGGCCGGGGGATTCCTTCGAGGTGCTGTTTGCCGGCGATGACGACAATCAGGCGGCCGAGAACCACAACGAGATCATGTATACGTCGCTCACCGTCGGCGGCGAGACCAAGAAATTCTACCGGTTCCTGTCGCCCGACGACGGCGCGGTCGACTACTACGACGAGGCCGGCAAGAGCGCGAAGAAATTCCTGGTGCGCAAGCCGGTGGTGGATGCCATCATGCGCTCGGGTTTCGGCCTGCGCCGCCATCCGATCCTCGGCTACACCAAGATGCACACCGGCGTGGACTGGGCGGCGCCGACCGGCACGCCGATTTTTGCCGCCGGCAACGGTGTGGTTGAAAAAGCCGATTGGGCATCCGGCTACGGCAAGTTCGTGTTGATCCGCCATAACAACGGCTACGAGACCGCCTACGGCCACATGACCGCCTTCGCCCGCAATATCGAGGAGGGGACGAAAGTGCGGCAGGGCCAGGTGATCGGCTTCATCGGCTCGACCGGCCTGTCGACCGGCTCGCACGTGCATTTTGAAATCCGCATCAACGGCCGCTTCGTCGACCCGATGCGCGTCAAGCTGCCGCGCGGCCGCGAGCTAGCAGGCCAGATGCTCGCCACCTTCGACCGCGAGCGCACCCGCATCGACGGCATCATGACGCGCGCGCCCGCGCGCGTAGCGCAGAACACGCAGATGGTGCGGTAGCGAGCGGCCGCCTTAAGCGGCCGCCGCCATTTTTCCGTTGAACGTCAGGCCGAGCTTGTCGCCCGAGACCTTCACCGTCTCGCCGTCCTTGATCGTGCCGGCGAGGATCATCTCGGCGAGCGGGTCCTGCACCGACTTCTGGATCACCCGCTTGAGCGGGCGCGCGCCATAAGCCGGATCCCAGCCCTTCTCGGCCAGCCAGTCCCGCGCCGACGGCTCGAGCTTGAGCACGATCTTGCGGTCGTCGAGCAGCTTCTGAAGCCGCACGAGCTGGATGTCGACGATGCGGCCCATCTCGGTCTTCTTGAGCCGGTGAAACAGGATGATCTCGTCGACGCGGTTGAGGAATTCCGGTCGGAACGCCGAGCGCACCACCGCCATCACCTGATCCTTGACCTTGTCGGTGTCCTCGCCATCCGGCTGGTTGACCAGGAAGTCGGCGCCGAGGTTCGACGTCATCACGATCAACGTGTTGCGGAAGTCGACCGTGCGGCCCTGACCGTCGGTCAGGCGGCCGTCGTCGAGCACCTGCAACAGAACGTTGAACACGTCCGGATGAGCCTTCTCGATCTCGTCGAACAGGATGACCTGATAGGGCCGGCGCCGCACCGCTTCGGTGAGCGCGCCGCCTTCCTCATAGCCGACATAGCCCGGAGGCGCGCCGATCAGCCGCGCGACCGAGTGCTTCTCCATGTACTCCGACATGTCGATGCGGATCAAAGCGGTTTCGTCGTCGAACAGATATTCGGCGAGCGCCTTGGTCAGCTCGGTTTGGCCGACGCCGGTCGGGCCGAGGAACATGAACGCGCCGATCGGCCGGTTCGGGTCTTGCAAGCCCGCGCGGGCGCGGCGGACCGCGGTCGAGACGGCATGCACCGCCTCCTGCTGGCCGACGACCCGCCTGGCGAGTTCGTCCTCCATGCGCAGCAGCTTTTCCTTCTCGCCCTCGAGCATCTTGTCGACCGGCACGCCGGTCCAGCGCGACACCACCTGCGCCACGTGGTCGGCGGTGACCGCCTCGTCCACCATGGCGCCCTTCTGCTCGGCGGCCTCGACCGCGGCGAGCTTCTTCTCCAATTCCGGGATGCGCCCGTAGGCGAGTTCGCCCG
>CAZNTY010000241.1:0-3703 GCA_964576085.1 uncultured Undibacter sp.
GCTCGGCGATTTCAACAGCGTCTATCTGTTGACCGGCGGTGGTCCGGCCGACCTCACCCACGTCCTCTCGACGCTCGGTATCCGCTACCTGCGGCTCGATCAGGTCGACATGTCGATCGCGGCGATCGTGATCGCGTTGCCATTCATCCTTCCGCTGGTGATCTTCATGATGAAGCGGCTGGCGAAATGAACGAGATTCAGGTTTCGAGACTGCGGGCGGCGACGCGCGAAGCCAAGCTCCTCCTGGTCGGCATTCCCGTGCTGATCTGGACGCTGCTGCCGATCTATCACCTGTTCCTGTTCGCGATTTCACCGAAGGACGAGGCTTTTTCCGGCAGACTGTGGCCGGCGCATCCGACGTTGCGCAATTTCGGCATAGTGTTCAGGCAGGAACATTATTTCCTCCAGCATTTCTGGCAGCAGCTCTGGAATTCACTGGTGATCGCGGTTGCGACCGGGGTGCTGACCCTGGTCATCGCAACCGGCGCCGCCTTCGCCATCAGCCGCCTGAAGGTCAAAGGTGGCCGCTGGATCATGAACCTCGCGCTGTTCACGTATTTCATCCCGGCCGCGTTTCTCGCGGTGCCGATGTACCGCACGATGGGCATCTATGGGCTGCTCAACAACCACTGGTCGCTCATCCTGGCGATGGTCACGATCGCGACCCCTTACGCGATCTGGGTGCTCAAGCAGTCGTCCGATAACCTGCCGTTTGAACTCGACGAGGCGGCGGTGATGGACGGCGCATCGCCGATGCAACTGTTCAGGCTGGTCTACATCCCGCTGATGATGCCGGCCCTGGTGGCGATCGGCACCTATGCCCTCTTGCTGGCGTGGAACGAGTATCTCTATGCGTTCCTGCTGCTGTCGAAGGATACCGAGGTGACGCTGCCGGTCGCGCTCGGCAATTTCCTGGCGGCCGACGACTCGCCGTGGGAGCTGCTGATGACGACCGGCTTCATCTATGCGTTGCCGCCGGCGGCAATCTACTATGTATTCAGGCGCTACATGGTGTCCGGCCTCACCGCGGGCGCCGTGAAGAGCTGACGCTTGCACGCCGCAGCGATATTTGTCACACAAAACGGAGACCGGTTCTGATTGCGCCAAGACGGGGCCCAACCCCGCGGCCCGAGAAGCGTGATCGAGCACTGGGAGGGAACTAATGGCTTCAGTAGGCATCCGCGACGTGCGGAAGGCTTTTGGCACGACCGCCGTCATCCACGGCGTCAATGTCAGCATTCAGGACGGTGAATTCGTGGTGCTGGTCGGCCCCTCGGGCTGCGGCAAGTCGACGTTGCTGCGCATGATCGCGGGCCTTGAGAACATCACGGCTGGGGAAATCCGCATCGGCGAACGCATCGTCAACAACGTGCCGCCGAAAGAGCGTGACGTCGCGATGGTGTTCCAGAATTACGCGCTCTATCCGCACATGACGGTCGCCGACAACATGGCGTTCTCGCTGAAACTGCGCGGCGCGCCGCAGACAGAGATCGCGCAGCGCGTCAAACAGGCCGCCGACATCCTCGGTCTCGGACCCTATCTCGACCGCTATCCGCGCCAATTGTCGGGTGGGCAGCGCCAGCGTGTCGCGATGGGCCGCGCCATCGTGCGCGACCCTCAGGTGTTCCTGTTCGACGAACCGCTATCCAACCTCGACGCCAAGCTGCGCGTGCAGATGCGCACCGAGATCAAGGAACTGCACCAGCGGCTCAAGACGACCACGGTCTATGTGACCCATGACCAGATCGAGGCCATGACGATGGCCGACAAGATCGTGGTGATGCACGATGGCATCGTCGAGCAGATCGGCACGCCGCTCGAACTCTACGACCGGCCGGCCAACCAGTTCGTCGCGGGCTTCATCGGCTCGCCGGCGATGAATTTCCTCAAGGGTAGGATCGCGGTGAACGGCAGCGTCTCGTTCGAGGGGCCAAACGGCGTGAAGCTCCCGCTCGGCACAGCCCCCGCCAATTCCAGCGGCCGCCCGGCCATCTACGGCATCCGTCCCGAGCACTTCACGATCGCCGACGACGGGGCGGAAGCCGAAATCGTCGTCGTCGAGCCGACCGGTTCCGAAACGCAAGTGTTCGCCAAGCTCGGAGGCGAGGAAGTCGTCGCGGTGTTCCGCGAACGTCATCAGTTTAATCCGGGCGACAAGATCCGGCTCAAACCAGACCAGCGCGTCGTCCATTTGTTCGACGAGGCGACCGGCCAGCGTCTTACTGCCTAACAACTCAACGGAGGAAATGACGATGAATCACTTTACACGCCGCGCCCTGGTCAAGGGCGGCACGGCATTGGGCGCCGCCAGCGCGCTCTCGGGGCCGGCCCTGCTCGAATGGGCCAAGGCCTGGGCTCAGGAATCGAAATGGAAACCGGAGAAGGGCGCCAAGCTGTCACTGCTGCGCTGGAAGTATTTCGTGCAGGCGGAAGACGACGCCTTCGTCAAGCTGACCGAAGCCTTCACCAAGGCAACCGGCGTCAAGGTTGATATCTCGCGCGAGTCCTATGAGGATGTGCAGCCGAAGGCCTCGGTCGCCGCCAACACCGGCACCGGTCCGGACCTGTTCTGGGGCCTCTATTCGCTGCCGCACCTGTTCCCGCAGAAGTGCATGGATGTCACCGACGTCGCGGAATACCTCGGCAAGAAATACGGCGGCTGGGTCGACAGCGCGATCAAATATGGGCACAGCGGCAAGAAGTGGATCTGCATCCCGATCTGCTATTCGGGCGCGCTGATCAATTACCGTCTCGAAGCGTCGAAGAAAGCCGGCTTCTCCAAATTCCCCGACAAGTCGGATGCCTTCCTCGAATATGCCAAGGCGATGAAAGCGCAGGGCACTCCCGGCGGCTTCGCGCTCGGCCACGCTTCGGGCGACGGCAACAGCTGGGTGCACTGGGCTCTATGGTCTCAGGGCGGCAATGCTGTCGACAAGGACGACAAAGTCATCATCAACTCGCCGGAGACGGCGAAGGCGCTGGAATACGCGAAGCAACTCTACCAGGCGATGATCCCGGGCACCGCGGCCTGGAACGACGCCTCGAACAACAAGGCGTTCCTGGCCGGTGATATCAGTTGGACTAACAACGGCATCTCGATCTACGTCGCGGCGCAGAACAGCGCCAAGCAGATCGCCGAGGACATGGACCACGCCTATTGGCCAGTCGGCCCGGTCGGCCATCCGACCGAGTTGCATCTGATGTATCCGATCCTGGCGATGACCTACACCAAGTATCCGCAAGCCTGTAAGGCGCTGATGGCCTTCATGCTGGAAGCGGACAACTTCAACCCGTGGATCCAGTCGGCGAAGGGCTACCTCACCCATTGCCTCAACGCCTACGACGCCAACCCGGTATGGACCGCTGATCCGAAGACGACCCCGTTCCGCGACGTTGCCAAGCGGACGCTGACCGCGGGCGGTCTCGGCTCGGTCGGTGAAAAGGCGGCGACGGCGATCGCCGACTTTGTCATCCTCGACATGTTCGCCAACTACTGCACGGGCCGTGAGGACGTGAAGGGCGCCATCGCGATCGCCGAACGGCAGTTGAAGCGGATTTACCACTGAACCATATCCTCGACGTCATGGCCGGGCTCGTCCCGGCCATCCACGCCTTCCTTGATAATGCCGCAAGAAAGGCGTGGTTGCCCGCGACATAGGCGTGCGCAAGCACACCGTCCTTCGGACGGCTATGCGCGGGCATG
>CAZNTY010000242.1:0-9407 GCA_964576085.1 uncultured Undibacter sp.
TTACAGATAAAACATCTGCGGAAAGCGACGAATTCTTACGTCTTGCGCTCTTCTAGCGACACGACGGACTGGAAAATTTCTCGCAAGCAGTCATCGAATCGCTCGAGCGCGCGGCGCTTCCATCCGGCAGCGCGCGAAGGATTGCACTTCACCATGCCAGCTTCGGCGTCAATCGATGCAGCAGACCATCGAAACGACGCGCCGCCGCCGGATCGGCATGGCGTAGCGTCACGCAAGCCTGGCCTGCAAGACGGCAGGCCTGCTCGACCTCCCCGGCCGTGGCGAGCGCCGTGATGCTCGTCAGCAGAATCTCGCAAAGCTGATTCACCGGGGCCGAAAGGTTCGGCGCGGCGAGATCAGAAGCTGCGCTCATCGTCTACCTCCGTCACGGATGCCGAAATGCGCCTTGGCGTCCGGACTCATCATCTCCGGGCTCCAGCGCGGCTCATAGGTGAGCCGCACGTCCACGAATTCGACGCCAGGCACCGTGCTCGCGGCCTCGCCGGCACCTGCCTTCAGGTAATTCGTGGCCGGGCATCCGGGCGTGGTCGTGGTCATGGTGACGCGGACCACGCCGCCGGCCTCGGTCACAACGTCGTAAACGAGGCCGAGATCGACGATGTTGTAGCCGAGCTCCGGATCGATCACCTGCCGCAATGCATTTCTGATGTGGTCGGCAGAGTCCGTGCCCGCCGGATCGACGGAGCGGCCTGGCATCGGGAGCTCTTTGCGCAGCACCGGCGCGCCCGACCTGAAATGCTCCATGATGGCGCCGAGGATCGCGGGCTTGAGATGCTGCCAGTCGCCATCGGCCCGCGTGACGGTGATGAAGTCCTTGCCGAGCGCCACGCCGACGACGCCCGGTATTGCAAACAGCCGCTCCGCGAGCGGCGACTTCGCCGCCTGCTCCTTGTCACGCAGATTGAGCGTGCCGTCAGCGAGCACCTGTTGTCCGGGCAGGAATTTCAGCCTGGCCGGATCCGGCGTTGCTTCGGTCTGGATGAACATGGCTCATACGGATCAGGCGGCGGCCTGATCCGCCGCGCCGATCCGCACAAAAATCTTGTAGGTCTTGCCGTCGGGCTCGAAGCCGCCGCGCCAGGCGTGGCCACGCTTCGCGAGCTCGGGAAGCAGGAAGACCGGCTCACGGCACAGCAGCGCGCACAGCACGTCGCCCGCCTGCATGGCTTCGGTAGCGGCGAGAATCCGCACCATCGGCTCCGGCGGATCGAGATCGCGATTGTCGAGATGCTGCACGGGTTCGGGCCAGCTCTCCACATCGGCAGCCGGCGTGACGGCGACCGGTTCGGCGGAGGTCGCCCTGCGCCGGGCGGAACAGAACCTCCCACTCGCCGCCCTCGAGCTCTCTCGCCTCATGGCTGAATCCCTTCGCGCCGAGCACGCTGAACAGCGGCGCCGGCCTGAAGGTCGCGAGCAACCGCAGCCCCTGCCCCGGAGCGAGCGCCGTTACGGCTTCCATGATCTGCTGGAACGGCTCGCCGCCGGCGCGCAGGATCGGGCGAACGTCAAGCTCCAGGAATGTGTCGGTCATCGGATCATCTCCTTCTCATCAAGCGTGACAGGACAGCAGAAGGCGCGGCCGCGCGGCGCCCGGCGGAAGGCGGGACTCGGTCTTCACGTCGGCCAGACGGCGGGTTCGCACGAGTTGCGTAACGATGCCGCCGGTCGCGACCAGCATGGCCGCGGCGGTCGTGCGAAAGACAAGCGGAAGGCCGGCAACGAGCGCAACGGTGCCGGCCCAAACCGCCAGAAAATAAAGCACGAACCACTTGGTCGCGCGGGTCTCGACCACAAGGTCCTGAACGCGGGGCGTCGGCGCCTTGCCCAGCACCGGGCCGTAGCATTCGAGCCAGGTCAGAAATGCAACGATCTTGTAAAGCTGGGCGAGGCCAAGGCCCGACAGCCAGCCGAAGGCGACCAGGAAGACAACCGCGCCGATGTGCTCCGTCAGGCGCCCAAGCACGAACAGACCGAGGATCAGAGCGGCCGACACCGCAAGGGACGCAAGCGCCAACGCCGCGACCCGGCTGTTGAGCTCGATGATGCGCCGCTTGCGTGCCCGGTAGAGATGGAGAGCATCGCTGCCGTAAAGCACCAGGGCCATCAGCCCGACAACAAAGGCCGCCAGCAGCACGACGGCCGGATCCCGGCCGAGCAGGATTGTCAGCACGCCACCGACGATCGCCAGAGCGAGCGCCGCCGTGCCCAGATAGAAGCAGCTCTTTGTGGTTCTCCCTTCGAGCTCCGGCGCCAGCATGAACATCGCCAGCAGGCGATAGCTCACGCCGATAGCGGTGAAGGTGAGCCAGCCACCGAGACCCGCGACAACGTGAATGGGCAGACCGGCGCCGGTCAGTATCGCGAACGGCTGATAAGCGATGGCGCCGCCAAGCACGAGCGCGAAAATTATGCCGAGCGCCACGGTCGCCGCGATGCTGACAAGACCGACCAAGACGAAACGGGCCGGCAACGGTGTCATCTGCGCGGCGGCAAAAGTACGGCCAAGGTCCCACAAAACCAAGGCAAAGCCCGCTCCCAATAAGGCGCCGGCAAAAGCAAAGAAAGGAATGGCCGGGTCGACGCGTCCGGCAAGCTGCAAAAAGCCGAGGAGCAGCGCGGCAAGGCCACCGATCAGCGCTACGAGGGCGGGCAGCGCCAGCCTGTTGCTGTAAAGCGGCTGCGCCAAGAGCACCGGCACGAACTGAAGCAGCGCGCCGCACATCAGGAGGCTCAGCCAGCCGATCGCCACGACATGAACGAGGATCAGCGTCTCGGGAGCGGCGAGCGGGGCACTCGGATACCCGTAACCCGCCGTCATCATGACTTCGGCCGCAAGGAGCGCAACAAGCGCCGCAGCGAAGTAGGACATCGTCCAGCGGGAGAGCGAAACGCCGACCATGGAAACCTCCTGGGAGGTTCGCGCCAGCGGTCGGGCCAGCACGAACCGTCAGGACCGTGCTCAGGCGGCCTTTGCCAGCTTGCCGATCTCGACCCGCCAGACCTCCGGACCGCGCTCCAGATAGGTCCAGGAAAACTGCTTCGGGTGTTCCGCCTCGAGCTGATAGTAGAGCGGCTTCGGGTCGTGATCGTTGACGAGGATGAACGAGGCGCCCGGCGCCAGCTTGGCGACGAGCTCAAAAATCGTTGCGTGCCGTTGTGCGGGCACAAGGCTGCGCACGTCGACGAGATTGGCGTTCGATGCGGATGCGGCGTTTGTCATGCGTGACTCCTTGATGACGAGGTTGAATCCAGTGTGCTGGGGGTGACGGGCGTTCTCGCCTGTCGGCTGAAGCGATGGCTTCACTGACACATCGGGCGTCGCGGTATGGTCCAGCGACCACGGCTGGAATGTCCGAGCGGCTGATGCGCAGGCGGGCGAGCTCGTAATTGTTCATTGCGGCAAGCGTGTCGTAGAGCCGCGACAGGCGGCGGCCCTCCGCGATCCCCTCGCAGAACGCCTTGATCGAGCCGATCACGGCCCCGAGGCGCTTCACCTCCGCGCCGCGCGGCTCGCGACTTTTCGTGCCGCGATACGCCGCGCTTGCGTGGACGGGCCGGCTCTTCAATCCAATGTTCATCGCTCACCTCCTGCCGCCCAGACCGTGCTGCATCTTCGTCCTAAAAGATATATTGTCAATATATCTTTTTGCTAATAGGTTACGGCGACGGCTCAAGGATGAAGTGCCTGTGATGATGAAGCGGCAGGAGGATGCGATGGCTCAGCCGATTAACGAATTTCGTATCTATATGAACGGCGTCTCCCGTCGGATCGGGCCGGGCAATGAACAGGAATGGGCGTGGCACGAATCTCTGGTCCGGACCGATTATGAGAAGTGTCATCCCGGTGAGACCTTCGAGGATCTCAAGCATCGCGCGCGGTTTTCCAAGGAAGACAAGGGATTATTGCGCGACTGGATGACCCTCGCCGCCATGCGGGCGGCCGAGCTCCGGCAAGAAACATATCAGCCGCGTGCCGCAGCCTAGGTGCAGGCCATCGGTCCGATTGAACAAGATTCAAAGATTCATGCCGTATTGATGATATCGTGAGTCCCATAAACGACAGGCACTGCTGCGTGCCGAGCGCGCAGGCGTGCCCGCCCTCGCTGTCACGCGAGGCTGGCGAATGAGGCCGCAAGACCGGGTCATTCCATGAGACTGACAACATTCTCGGACTATGCATTGCGGGTGCTGATGTATGCCGCCGCTGCAGGGGACCGCCTCATCACCATCGAGGAAACGGCGAAGGCGTACAACATCTCACGCGCACATCTGATGAAAGTCGTGAATATCCTGACGCGCACCGGTTACATCAAGGGCGTCCGCGGACGCTCGGGAGGATTTGGTCTCGCGAAACCGCCCGAAGAAATCAATCTGGGTGCCGTGATGCGCGCTACGGAGCCGGACTTTGCCCTTGTGGAGTGCTTTGCCACTGGAAACCAGTGCCTCATCACGAAGCGTTGCCGCCTGCCCAATGTCCTGAACGAAGCACTCAACGCATTCATTGGAACGCTCGACCGCTACACCCTCGCGGACCTCACGCTGGCAAAGCGCGACTTCGTTCCGCCCAAGGGTTCGATCCGGGGACGTCGTGGCCCCGAGCTCGCAGCGACCAGCTACGGGCCAGAGCTTCGTCAGCACAAGTAACATACCGTCCCCTGCCGGGATCAGCGGCGTTTTGAGGCGGGACCGGCCCCCTGTCGCGGCGTAAAACAATTGGGGCGCTGAAGGCATATGGAACACGTGCCTTGAAACAATAGAGGTTTTCGATCAGAAGCGGTTCTGGGACCGCGTGCGATGCTCATGGAAGGCTCTGGCCTCCTGCGATCATCGTCAGCGGGCGGGGAAGAAAAGCGCGATGACCGCAGGCGATCGCGAGAAATCCTTGACCTCGATCCAATCGAGATTGGCCGATCTGTCTCCGGCCTATTTCGGCCTGGTCATGGCCACTGGCATCGTCTCGCTCGCCGGCTTCATGATGGGATATGAAACCCTCGCGCTTGCCTTGTTCTATTTGAACATCGCGCAATACATTATTTTGAGCGTGCTCTACGGCCTGCGCGCGTTCCTTTATCCGCGCCGTTTTTTCGGCGACATGATTACGCATCGGACCGGACCGGGCTATTTCACGACGGTGGCCGGCACCGGCATTCTTGCCGGCCAGTTCCTGGTGCTTCGCGAGAACGTAGAGGTCGGCCTGGCCCTGTGGCTGCTGGCCGTCGTTCTCTGGATCGGCCTGACCTACACGATCTTCGCAGCCCTCACGGTGAGGCGCGACAAGCCGGCGCTCGACGAAGGCATCAACGGCGGCTGGCTGCTTGCGGTGGTCGCGACCCAGGCGCTCTCGGTGTCGAGCGCGCTGCTGGCGGTGCGGATCGGCCAGCCCTACCGCATCGAGCTCAATCTGCTCGCTTTGTCGACATGGCTGTGGGGCGGCATGCTGTACATCTGGATGATGTCGCTGATTTTTTATCGCTATGTGTTCTTCCGGTTCTCGCCCGACGATCTCGCGCCACCGTATTGGATCAACATGGGCGCGATGGCGATTTCGACGCTCGCCGGCTCGCTGCTAATCGTGAACGCCCCGCACGCGCCCTATCTGACGTCGCTGCTGCCCTTCCTCAAGGGCTTCACGGTGCTCTATTGGGCGACCGGAACCTGGTGGATCCCGATGCTGCTGGTGCTCGGACTCTGGCGCCACGTCTACAAGCGTTTTCCGTTCGAGTACGATCCGCTGTATTGGGGCATGGTCTTCCCCCTCGGCATGTATGCCGCCTGCACCCTGCAACTGGACCGGGCGATGGCGTTCGGCTTCCTGGCCGAGTTCCCGCGCGCATTCTTCTTTATTGCGCTGGCCGCCTGGGCGATCACCTTCACCGGCATGCTGCGGAACCTGGCACGCGCCATGGCCGGACGGACCGGATAAGGGCCGACGAGCGGCTTTTTTCCGCAGCTCTTTGGCCTTTCGCAAAGATGGCCGGAGCAATCCGGCTAGGCTGCCCTGTTCACGCCACTAGGAGCAAAGGCTTTGGAAGCATCGGTGCTGCGCGCCTATGGCGAGGCCCGCCTGCCCCGCTACACCAGCTATCCGACCGCGCCGCTGTTCTCGCCGGCGGTCGATGGCGCGACCTACGCAGATTGGCTGGCAGAGCTGTCACCGGACGAGCCGGTTTCGCTCTATCTTCACATCCCGTTCTGCCGGTCGATGTGCTGGTATTGCGGCTGCCACACCACGATCACCGCCAGGGACCAGCCGATCGTTCGCTATCTGGCGTTGCTGCGCCGGGAGATCGAGATGATCGCCGCGCAGACGCCGGCGCGTCTGCCCGTGAAGACCGTGCATTTTGGCGGCGGCACGCCGACGATCATGGCGGCGGAGGATTTTGCCGAGCTGATGCGGATGCTTCGCGGCTGCTTCGACGTCGCTCAGGCTGCCGAGCTGGCGATCGAGATCGACCCGCGCACGCTCTCGCCCGAGATGGCGGAGGCTCTGGCCTGCGCCGGCATCAACCGCGCCAGCCTCGGCGTGCAGAGCTTCGATCCGGTGGTGCAGCGGGCAATCAACCGGATCCAGAGCGCCGAACGCACCGCGGACGTCGTGGCCGACCTGCGCCGGTCCGGCGTGAGCGGGATCAATTTCGATCTCATCTACGGACTGCCGCATCAGACAGTGCGCTCCTGCACCGAGACGGTCGCCACGGCGCTCGCCATGCGCCCGGACCGGCTGGCGGTATTCGGCTATGCGCATGTGCCGAGCTTCAAGAAGCATCAGCGCCTGATCGACGAGGCAGCGCTTCCCGACGGCGCGGCCCGGACCGAACAGGCGCTTGCGATCGCCGAGATGCTGGTCGCAGCCGGATACCGCCAGATCGGGCTCGACCATTTTGCCCGCCCCGGTGACGAGCTTGCGAAGGCGCAGTCCGCCGGAACGCTGCATCGGAATTTCCAGGGCTATACGACGGACGACTGCCAGACGCTGATCGGCTTCGGCGCCTCGGCGATCGGCCGGATGCGCGAAGGATATGTGCAGAACGCGGTCAAGATCGGCGATTACTCAGGCTGCATCGACGCTGGTCGGTTGGCCACGGTGAAAGGCTACCGCCTGACCGATGAGGATCGGTTGCGCGCCACCATCATCGAGCGGCTGATGTGCGATTTCGAGGCCGACATTGCCGCGATCTGCGCCCGCCACGGCGTCGACCCCGCCTGTCTCATCGATGGAAACGAAAGACTCTCCCGCCTCGTCGAGCAGGGTCTGGTGGACGTGACCGGCCACCTCGTCCGTGTGCGCAGCGACCATCGCTTCCTGGTACGCGCGGCGGCGGCGGCTTTCGACGCCTACCTGGACCGGTCGCCGCGAATCCACGGCCGGGCGGCCTGACGGCCGAGAGTTCCGTCTTTGCGCCAGGACAAAGACGGCGCCGGACCGGCCGATAGTGTGCAGGCTGGCGGCGACCCGGCATAGGGAGGAACGATGAACAGCACCATGCTTCGTCACCCAGCCAATGACGGGGGTAACCGCCCCGGCGGGGCTGAAATCGTGTCCAGGCTCGCAGTCGTCATCAGAAACACCAAGCTCGACTGCGAATGCAGGGCGAGGCTCGACGACGCGCTGGCCCGGTTTGCGGCGCTGGAGCATCGCCGGACGGCACGCCGACACTTGTTCAGCGCGCGCAGCCAGCGCGAACGGATCGAGGCATTCCTCGGCTTTCTGAGAGAGCTCGACGATGTGGAGACGACCGAGCCCGACCACAGCGTCTACGAGGAAATCGCGCTGCTGTTCGACGATATCGCCAACGCGGCGCGGGAAGGCGCCTATGCGATGCGGCAACTGTCGCCGCCAAGGTCAGGATAGGCGTCGACGCTGCGCTCGCCCCAGCGCGTCATCTGCCCGCCCGGATCGACGCCGGCCCAGTTGACCAGCCGGGCGGCAATCTCGCGCATCACATCCTCGATCGAAGCCGGCTTCGCATAGAACGGTGGCACCGGCGGCGCGATGACGGCGCCGAGCCGTGCCAGCCTCAGCATGGCATCGAGATGACCTTCGTGCAGCGGCGCTTCGCGCGGGGCGACGACCAGCCGGCGTTTCTCCTTCAGCACCACGTCGGCTGCTCTGGTCAGCAGATTGTCGCCCAGACCATGGGCCATGGCGGCGAGGCTGCGCATCGAGCACGGGACCACGATCATTCCATCGGTCCTGAAGGAGCCGCTGGCGATAGGAGCCGCCAGATTGCCAGGATCATGAACGTGCGTAGCGACCTTGGCCACCGCGGCGAAGCCGTCCGGCCCCAGCTCGTGCGCGATCGTGACGCGCGCTCCCCTCGACACGACGAGATGCGTCTCCACCCCGGCACAGGCAAGTTGCCGAAGAGTCTCGCGCGCGAGCGCCGAACCCGAGGCTCCGGTGACGCCGACGATCAGGCGCTTTTGCATATCGACTCCCGTTCCGGAAAGAATTCGTGCCAGCGGTCGGTGACTTGGCGTTCCGTCGCCCGGTCCATTTCAATCGTCGGACTCCATGTCCGGCTGGTTTCACTGCCGATCTTGCGCGTGGCGTCGAAACCGAGCTTGCCGCCGAGTCCTTCCAGCGGCGATGCAAAGTCGAGTTGATCGATGGCGGTCCGGTCGGCCAGCATCAGGTCCCGCCCCGGATCCATGCGGGTCGCGAGCGCCCACATCACGTCCGGCCAGGAGCGGACATCGATGTCGTCATCGACCACGATCAGCAGCTTGGTCATGGAGAACTGCGGCAGCAGCGACCAGAATCCCATCATCACCCGCCGCGCCTGACCCGGATATGTCTTGGCGATCGCGATCACGGCGATCCGGTAAGAACAGGCCTCGGGCGGAAGCCAGATGTCGGCGATCTCGGGACTCTGCTGGCGCAGGAGCGGCTTGAAGACCTCGAGCAGCGTCGCAGCCAGCACCGACGGCTAATCGGGAGCCCGCCCGGTGAAGGTCGTGAGATAGCTCGCGCGATCGCGCACGCGCATGCCTTTCAGCGTGAAGACCGGATAATGCTCGGGCGCGTTGTAGTAGCCGGTATGGTCCCCGAAGGGGCCTTCCAGTGCGGTCTCAGTTGCGGACACCACGCCTTCGAGCAGGATTTCGGCGCTGGCCGGCGCATGCAATGCGATCTGGCGGCATGCCGCGACCTCGGGCCGCCGGTTGCCGATGATGCCGGCTAACGCCAGCTCCGACACGTTCTCCGGAGCCGGCATCACGGATGCGAGCAGGGTCGCCGGATCGGCGCCGATCACCACCGCCACCGGCATATCCGTCCCTTTCGCCTGCCACAGCCGATGATGCGCGGCACCGCCACGCATCGACAGCCACCGGATGATGGCGCGGTCGCGGTCGAGCACCTGCATGCGATAAATGCCGAGATT
>CAZNTY010000243.1:0-3017 GCA_964576085.1 uncultured Undibacter sp.
AGCCGCGCGGTGATGTCATCCTTGTAATCGGCGGCGACGCGTTTGAGGCGGCAGATCGCGACTGGCTCGTTTTCGACGCGCACGCGCCGGCACGCGGGCTCGCAGGGGCGGTCGCAGGTGCGTCCGAGCACGCCCGGAAACACGTTCGACTTCCAGTTGATCATGTAAGCGTCGGAGTAGCGCCCTTCGGCGATCAGCCGGATATATTCCGGCACCGGCGTGTGCGCGGGGCAGGCCCACTGGCAGTCCACGACTTTGTGGAAATAGCTCGGCTGCGAGATGTCGGTGTTCTGCATTCACTCCTCGAAACGCACCCCGGAGCTCTGTCGACGTGCGTTGCGTGCGCCCTACCTCGCGACGCGGCGGGCCGCCTCCCGAGTCAGATGCTTGAATACTATTAAGTCGAAACTGAGAAGGCCACACGAACTGATTGCTGCATCGCACAAACCATGGTGATGAGTTGAGCGAATGACATTGCAGTTTCCGCAAGATTCTGACTGAACTGCCGCTCCGAACGCCTCCATGAAACTGCTGATTTTCGACATCGACGGTACCCTGGTGGACAGCCAGCATCTGATCTGCGCGGCAGTCCACGAAGCCTATGATCGGCATGGCCTGGTCCGGCCGGCACGCGAGCGCATCCTTTCGATGGTCGGGCTGTCTTTGCCGGATACCTTCAGGCACCTCGCAAACGGTGCGGGGCACCCGGTCGAGAGCCTCGTTGCCGCTTATCGCGATGCGTTCACCGCATTACGGGCCTCGAGCGCGATGGAGCCGCTCTATCCTGGCGCGAGCGAGGTGATTGGGCGCCTGGCGAGGCGCGAGGATATCGCGCTCGGCATTGCCACCGGCAAGTCCACTCAAGGCGTATCAATCGTACTTGGCCATCATGGACTGCTCGATCGCTTCGTGACGATTCAAACCGCCGATACGGCGCCGTCGAAACCCGATCCCGGCATGGTGCATAACGCGCTCCGCGACACTGCTTGCATGCCGCAGGATGCCGTGGTCATCGGCGACAGCATCTATGACATGCAGATGGCGAAAGCGGCCGGCGCGAAGGCAATCGGGGTGGCCTGGGGCTATCATGCGCCGGACGATCTGCATGCGGCGGGCGCCGACGTCGTTATCGGACAATTCACCGCTTTGGAGCCGGCGCTCGACAAGCTGTGGGCCTTGCATGCGTGATATTTTCGAGAAGATCTACGCCAACCAGCCGCTCGATCCCATTGAGGCCGCCAGGCGCTCGGTGCGGCCGCAGGGACGCAAGCGTTTCTACCGACAGGCCGGCATCGATGAGGATTTCGCCGTGCTGCTCGACGGCAGGCCGGTGCGCACGCCAGCGCGCCGCGTTTTACGGGGGCCGAACCGGGCGTTGGGTGAGGCGCTGGCGCAGGAGTGGGAGGCGCAGCGCGACGTGGTCGATCCCGCGGCGATGCCACTGACCCGGCTCGCCAACGCGATCATCGACGGGGTCGCCGACGCGCCGGACAAGGTCGCCGCCGAGATCAAGAAATATATCGGCAGCGATCTCGTGTTCTATCGCGCCGAGACGCCGGAGGGGTTGATCGCCCGGCAGGCGAAGCTCTGGGATCCGCTGATTGATTTTGCGCGCGAGATGTTCGGCGCACGCTTCGTGCTGGCGCAGGGAGTCATGCACCAGGCGCAGTCGCGCGAAGCGATCGCGGCGGTTGCGGCAGCGATCCCCTCAGACGCATGGCGGCTCGGGGCCGTATCGTCAATCACGACGCTGACTGGCTCGGCGCTGATCGCTCTGACGCTCGCTGCCGGGCGTCTCGATGTCGAGAAGGCGTGGGCGGCTGCGCATGTCGACGAGGACTGGAACATGGCGGCGTGGGGCCGAGACGATGAGGTGCTGGCGCGCCGCGGTGCCCGCCGCGCGGAGTTCGACGCGGCGGCTAAAGTCCTAGAACTCACGCGATGAGATGTCACGCCCGCGCAGCCTGTCCCCGCGCAGGCGGGGAGCGGGCATCCAGTGAACGCTGACGTCGCGTTCTGAGGATGCTGGCGATTACCAGGTCCCTGCTGGAGCCCGCACTCGCGAAAGGGGGGACGACATCGGAGTGCTTTGAATGTCCGACCTTATTGCCCGTTCGGGCCGCGACGGCCGGCCTCGTAGAGGAACCACACCCGGCGCTCGGCTTCGTCGATATAGTTTTCCAGCAGGCTCGCGGTGGCGACGTCGTTGTGCTCGTCGCAAACATCGTGCACCTCGCGCATCGACTTGACGAAATCCTGGTTGTCCGAGCGCAACTCTGCCAGCATGTCCTCCGGCGTCACGTAGTCGGCGTCATTGTCCTCGATGCGCTGATGCCGGGCGATATCGCCGATCGAGCGCAGCGTGTTGCCGCCGATCTTGCGGGCCCGCTCGGCCAGCACGTCGGTCATCGCGAAAATCTGCTCGCCGTGCTCGTCAAGCAGCAGGTGATAGTCGCGGAAATGTGGACCGCTCATGTGCCAGTGGAAGTTCTTGGTCTTGAGGTAGAGCGCGAAGGTGTCGGCCAGCAGCGCGTTGAGCGCGCCGGAAATGTCTTTCACCGCATTGGCACCGAGATCGGTCGGGGTGGCAAGGCGCGGGGTTTTCTTCTCGGTCATTGCAATAGTCCTTGGTTCCGGGCAGGCACGCCCTTTTCGCAACCGGATTATGTGACTTTCGTTCCTTGGCGGGAAGGGGCATGGCCGCCGCCGTCATGGCAGGCATAAAGCCGGCCGCGATGGCGGAAATTGCGGACGCGCCGTGCTATCCGTAACCTGTCAACCACGGCGGGCAGGGGTTACGGCTTGAAGGACATTCTCGACAAACTCGAACAACGGCGGGCCCTGGCGCGCGCCGGCGGCGGCGAAAGGCGCATCGAGGCGCAGCACAGACGCGGCAAGTTAACGGCCCGGGAACGAATTGAACTCTTGCTCGACAAAGGCTCGTTCGAGGAGTTCGACATGTTCGTCGAACACCGCTCCTCCGAGTTCGGCATGGAGAAGCAGAAGATCCCCGGCGA
>CAZNTY010000244.1:0-17401 GCA_964576085.1 uncultured Undibacter sp.
CCGAGACGGCCGGCGCGGCGCTGCGCGATCACGGCGGGCGCGGCGCGATCGTGGCCGGCGCGCATCTGCCGGCCGACATCCATGCGCTCGCCGCGCGGCTCAACGACAGGCTGGGCAACAGCGGCCGCATCGTCCGTTACCGCGAGCCGGTCCAGGTCGAGTTTTCCCGCGCCTCCGGCCTGTCCGACCTGGCGCAGGCCATCGCGGCGGGAGAGGTCGAAACGCTGGTCTTTCTCGACTGCAATCCGGCCTATGCCGCGCCCGCCGCGCTCGATCTCGTCCGGCTCATTCCCCTGGTGAAGCATCGTATCGCCGCCGGCCTCTATCACGACGAAACCGCCGCCTTGTGCCGATGGCACGCGCCGCTCTCGCACGTGCTGGAAAGCTGGAGCGACGCACGCGCCGTCGATGGCACGTTGAGCGTCATCCAGCCGGTGATCCGGCCGCTTTATGCGACCCGCAGCATTCATCAGTTCGTCGAGATGATCGGCGGCGCGGTTGAACCGGTCTCCGACGCCGCGGTGCGGGCGACATGGCGCGAGCGGTTCGGCGACGACGCATCGCGATGGCGCCGCGCGCTGCATGACGGCTTCGTGGACGGCACGGCGGCGGGCTTTGTCGCGGTCGCCGCGCAGGAGGTGACGGCGGCCCGGGCGGATGAAACCGGCGCGATCGAGATCGTCGTCAAGCCTGACCCGACGGTCTGGGACGGGCGCTTCGCCAACGTCGCCGGTCTGCAGGAGCTTCCCAAGCCGCTGAGCAAGATCACCTGGGATAACGCGGTCGCGATCGGCCCGCGGCTCGCCGAAACACTCGGCGTGTCGAACGGCGACCGCATCGAAATCGAAAGCGGCGGCCGCAGGATCGAGGGCCCGGCCTGGATCACCCCGGGGCAGGCGGCCGATACCGTCGGACTGACGCTCGGCTATGGCCGCCGCGCCGGCGGCGATGTCAGCAGAGGCATCGGCTACGACGCCTACGCTTTGCTGCCGCAGGACGGCTCGCTTGTCACCCGGGGACTCATCCGCCGCACCGGCGGCACCGCGCGGATCGCCACCACGCAGGCGCACCATCGCATCGACGGGTTCGACTTCGTCCGCGAGGTGACGGCCGCCGATCCGCATACACCGCCGCCAAAGCCCAACGCCACGCTCTATCCTGACTGGACCGGGGACAATGGCGTCGGCTGGGGCATGGTCATCGATCTCGATCTCTGCATCGGCTGCAATGCCTGCGTCGCCGCCTGCAATGTCGAGAACAATGTGCCGGTCGTCGGCAAGGACCAGGTTGCGCGCGGCCGCGACATGGCGTGGCTGCGCATCGACCGCTATTTCACCGGCGATGTCGAGGCGCCGCGCACCTTCTTCCAGCCGGTGCCCTGCATGCAGTGCGAGAAGGCGCCCTGCGAGATGGGCTGTCCGGTCAACGCCACCGTTCATTCGCCCGACGGCATCAACCAGCAGGTCTACAACCGCTGCATCGGTACCCGGACCTGCTCGAGCTTCTGCCCCTACAAGGTGCGGCGCTTCAACTGGTACGACTACCGCAAGTTCGACGCGGAGAGCCGCGCGGCGAAAAATCCCGATGTCACCGTCCGCTCCCGCGGCGTGATGGAAAAATGCACCTATTGCACGCAGCGCGTCCAGGCTGCGCGCGTTGCCGCCGACAAGGAGAAGCGCGGCCTTCGCGACGGCGATGTTGTGACCGCCTGCCAGCAAGCCTGCCCGACCCAGGCCATTGTCTTCGGCAATATCAGGGACGAGACATCCACCGTTGCAAAGCGCCGCAAGAGCGGCCGTCACTACGTGCTGCTGGAGGAGCTCGGCACTCGTCCACGCACCACCTATCTGGCGCGCTGGAACGACGGCGAGGGCGGAGAGGGCGCATGAGCATCGAGGCGCCATATCCGATCCTGTCGCCGCGCCAGCGTTATGCCGACGTCACCGATCAGCTCGCCGGCATCCCGCTGCATTTTCCGACGCGGCGGCGCTGGCTGGTCGCGCTCGGCCTTGCGTCGGCGCTGCTCGGCCTGCTGTTCGTGGCGACCACCGTGCTGTTCGTCGAAGGCGTCGGCATCTGGGGCCTCAACATCCCGGTCAACTGGGCATTTGCGATCCACAATTACGTCTGGTGGCTCGGCATTGGCCATGCCGGCACGCTGATCTCGGCGCTGCTCCTGCTGCTCGGCAGCGACTGGCGCAATTCGCTCAACCGTTTCGCCGAGACGATGACGCTGTTCGCAGTGGTGTGCGCCGGCATCTATCCGATCCTGCATCTCGGCCGGCCGTGGTTCGTCTATTGGATGTTTCCCTATCCCGCCACCATGCAGGTCTGGCCGCAGTTCCGCAGTCCGCTGGAATGGGACATCTGGGCGGTGCTGACCTATCTCACCGTCTCGATCGTGTTCTGGTTCATCGGTTTGGTGCCGGACCTCGCCGCCGCGCGCGACCGCGCCCGCCGGCGCGGCTGGAAGGTATTCTTCGGCATCCTGTCGCTCGGCTGGCGCGGCTCGGCGGCGCACTGGATGCGCTGGCATCACGCTTACCGGCTGCTGGCCGCCCTGGCGGTGCCGCTGGTCGTTTCGGTGCACAGCGAGGTGTCGCTGCTGTTCGCGACCAGCGTCATTCCCGGCTGGCATTCGACGATCTTCCCACCGTATTTCGTGCTCGGCGCCGCGTTCTCCGGCTTCGCCGTGGTGTCCATCATCGCCATCGTGCTGCGCCGCCTGTTTCACCTGGAAAACCTCGTCACCATCGATCACCTCGACATGCTCGGCAAGGTGCTGCTCGGCACCGGGCTGATGACGGCCTACGGCTACGTGTTCGAGATTTTCGACGCGCTCTATTCCGGCGACGTGTTCGACGTCGATACCGTGAAGGACCGCCTGTTCGGCCGGTATTGGTGGCTCTACTGGGGCGCCCTCGTCTTCAATTTCGCGGCGCTGCAGCCGCTGTGGTGGCGCCGCGTGCGCCGCGCGCCGTGGGCGCTGTTTGCGATCGCGCTCAGCGTCGCGGTCGGCATGTGGTTCGAGCGCTACATGATCCTGGTCACGAGCCTCTACCGCGATTTCCTGGTGTCGTCGTGGGGCGCCTATACGCCGACCTTCTGGGACTGGGCGACCTATGCCGGCACCATCGGCCTGTTCTTCGTGCCGTTCCTGCTGCTGATCCGCCTGCTGCCGGTGATCTCGATCTTTGAGACCAAGGAGCTGCTGCACGAGGAGAAGGAGGCGGCGCATGGCTGAGCCTTACGGCCTCCTCGCCGAATTCGAGCGTCCGGAAGACCTGCTCGCGGCGGCAAAGCACGCGCAGGCGGCCGGCTACCGCGAGCTCGACGCCTTCTCGCCGTTTCCCGTCTACGAGCTCGCGCCGGTGCTGCGGCTCCATGACCGCCGCGTGCTGTGGCTCGGATTGATCGGCGGCCTGTTCGGCGCCGGCACGGCGCTGGCGATGCAGCTCTATGCCAACTACGCCTACCCGATCGACGTCGGCGGCCGGCCGCTCTATTCGCTGTCGGCATTCGCCGTCATCGTTTTCGAGCTGACGATCCTGTTTTCGGCGCTGTTCGCGGCCGTCGGCATGCTGGCGCTCAACGGCCTGCCACGACTCAGTCATCCGGTATTCGCGGCGCGGCAATTCCATCGCGCCTCGCGCGACCGGTTCTTTCTCTGCGTGCTGGCGAGCGATCCGAAGTTCGAGCGCAGGGCGACGCGGGATTTCCTGCGCGAGCTCGGTGCGATGAGCGTCGAATTGGTGAAGGCATGACGCGGCTCGTCGCCATCGCGCTCGCGGTGCTTGCTGCGGCGCTGCTCGCCGGATGCACCCGGTCCAACATGGACGACCAGCCGAAGGACAACGAGTACAAGGCCGGTGCTTTGCGGCAGCCGCCGGAGGGCGCAGTGGCGCGCGGCGATCTGGCGCGCGAGGCGGATGCAACGCGCAAGCCGAAGGTCGACGCGGCGCTGCTGGCGCGCGGCCGCGAACGCTACGAGATCTTCTGCACGCCGTGCCACGACCGCACCGGGCAGGGCAACGGCCTGGTCGTCCAGCGCGGCATGCCGCGGCCGCCGAGCTATCATGACGAGCGGCTGCGTACCGCGCCGGACCAGCATTTCTACGACGTCATCAGCGACGGCTACGGCGCCATGTATTCCTACGCCGACCGCATCGCGCCGCGCGACCGTTGGGCGATCGTCGCCTACATCCGCGCCCTGCAGCTCGCCCGCCATGCCTCGCTCGACGACGTGCCGCCGGAGCAGCGCGCGACGCTGGAGGCGCCGCCATGAATAAAGTGCAGCGCATCTGTATCGCCGTCGCGGCCGCGGGCGCGATCTCGTGCGCCGTCGGCCTGTGGCTCGAGCCCCGCACGCTGCTCGCCGCCTATCTCGCCGCCGCGGTGGCGACCGTCAGCATTCCGGTCGGCGCGCTGGGCGTGCTGCTGTTCGGCTATCTGGTGCCGGGCCGCTGGGCGGACGACCTGTTCGCGCCGTTGAGCCGCGCCGCTTTGCTGGCGCCGCTGTCCGGCGTGCTGCTGCTGCCGGTGCTGTTCGGCCTGCGCGTCATCTATCCGTGGGCCCGCCATGCGCCGGAGGGCGCGTTCCAGTCCGTCTACCTGACGCCGTGGTTTTTCGCCGCGCGGACCGTCGGCTACTTTCTCATCCTCGGCGCCGTCGCGCTGTGGGCGGTGCGCGCGCATGCCCGCGCCGAGCGCAGGGCCGCCGCCGGCGCGGGCGGCATGATCGTCTATGCGCTGGTGGTGTCGCTGTGCGGCGTCGACTGGCTCGAATCGGTCGAGCCGCAGTTCCATTCCTTGATCTACGGCCTGCTGTTTCTCACCGACACCATCCTCGCCGGCTTCGCCGCCGGCCTGTGCCTGGTGCTGGCCGGCCGCCATCGCGCGCCGGCCTCGGTCCATGGCAGCGTCCTGCTCTCGGTGCTGCTGTGCTGGGCCTACAATCACGCCATGCAGTACATCATCATCTGGTCCGGCAACCTGCCGGACGAGATGGCGTGGTACGTCGAACGGCTGCGCGGCGGCTGGGGCGTCGCGCTGTGGGCGCTCTATCTGCTGCAGTTCGTGGTGCCGTTCGTGCTGCTGCTGTCGGAACGGATTCGCGGCCGGCCGCGGCCGCTGCTGTGGCTCGCCGCCGGCACGCTCGTCTTGCGCGACCTGGAGATGATCGTGCTCGCGGTGCCGGCGCTGCCGGTCGCGCCGTGGGCCTTGCTGCTCGCCATCCCGGCCACGATCGCGCTGACCGGCGCGCTGGCGGCCCTCGTCTGGCTGTCGCCGCTCGAGCGGACCGTCAGGCTCGCCGGCGTCGCCCCGAAAGCGTGAGCGCGCCGATCAGCCCGCCGAGGCCGAGCATGCTGATCACGCCGGTCGCGCTGAGGAGGCGGCCGACCGCCAGGTTGTAGGTGCCGCTCGCCGGATCGAACCCGTAGCAGATGAGGTGCACCTGGTCGGCGAAATTGCCGACCGTGCCGCGTCCGGCCTCGACCAGGGCCAGCCGGAGGTCGCCACCGTTGAGGCCGAGCCCGGACAAGACGCGCGACACCTTGCCGTCCGCGGTGAGCACATAGGCAGCGGCCGGATGGGCGTAAGCGTCCTCCGCGGCATCGTAACGAAAGCGGTAGCCGAGAGCCGACGTCAGCCTCGCCACCGTCGCGGCGTCCGCCGTCACGAAGCGGGCCGCGCGGTCCGGCATCGGTGCATCCGCGAGGCTCGAGCGGCGCATCGCCTCGGCGTCTGCAGCGCTATCTTTGGGATCGAGGCCGATGACCAGCAGCCGGTACTGCCCCGCATCCAGCCCCGACTGCTCAAGCGCGGTCGCGACGAAATCGAGCACCGGTCCGCACAAGGTACGGCAGGTGTAATCGGCAAAGACCAGCACTGTCGGCGCAGTCACGAGCGCGCGCAAAGGCCGCGGCCGGCCGGCCTCGTCGGCGACGACGGCCTCCAGCGGCGCTGCTGCGCCGGCCGGCAGCGAGATGCCGACGTCACGATAGTCGGCGGGCGATATCCGGCCGGCCGCCTGCGACGAAGCAAGCGCGGCCGCGAAGGCGACGGCAAAACCCAGCGTGGAACGAGGCAAGTGGTGTCCGCTTTCCCTGGACCAGCAGCGGGACAATGCTTTCGGAACCTGGAAGTTCAAATCCCGGCCCGTGCCGGCCGCCCGACACGGTGTGAATTCTCAAGGCTGTCCTTCAATCTCCGGCACGCCATCGATTTTCGGCAACCACGGCAGGCGGCGCTTCGTCCAGATCTGCCGCGCTGGCCGGCCGACCTGATCGCGCTGCTTCAGGGCGCCGACGCGAAGTGAATACGTCCGCGGGTTGTCGACGGCACATGAGTAAACCGGGCCGCCGCAGGTGTCGCAGAAGGCATGAACGCGCCGGGCGCCACTGTCTGCAATTTTAATGTAGGGCCGCGGCTTGCCGGTGAGAATCCGAAACGTGTCCGCCGGCGCGGAGATGTTCGCGCGAAATGCCGAGCCGGTCAGCGTTTGACAATCATGGCAGTGACAAATGTTCATCGTACCCGGCTCGACATCCGCTTCGTAGGTAATGGCGCCGCAATGGCACCCGCCTTCCACTTTCATTGCCGACTCCCCAGTGTTCAGATACGTGAATTCTTGCAGGCGGCGTTCGCGTGAATGACTTGCGACAAATCATGTTCCGTGTCACGGCGCTTGGGGCAATTTTTTGTGTGAGGGGATGATTTCTCATGGCGAGCACCAAACGGGTTGCAGTGGTGACCGGCGGCGGGCGGGGACTGGGCCGCGCCATCGCAGAGCGGCTGGGGCGGGGCGGAATGTCGGTCGTGCTGGGGGACATCGATCTCGACATGGCGAAACAGACGGCCCGGGAGCTGAACGAGGCGGGCGTCGATGCAACTGCTCTTGCTCTCAATGTGACCGACGAGGGCTCGGTGGCCGCTTTTTATGCCGAGGTCGACCGCCGGTTCGGCCGGCTGGACGTGCTGATCAACAATGCCGGTGTTCTCGGTCTCGATCAGGGGAAAAGGCCGCTCGTCGAGGACATGTCGCTGGATCTGTGGCGGCAGACAATCGATGTCAATTTGACCGGCGTGTTCCTGGCCAGCCGGGGCGCCATTCCGCTGATGAAGCGCGGAAAATGGGGCCGGATCGTCAGCATTTCCTCACGCGCCGCACGCATGAAGACGGGCCTGGGAAATTCGAACTACGCGGCGTCGAAAGCGGGGGTGATCGGCTTTTCCCGCGTCATGGCCGGCGAGCTCGGGCGCGACGGCATCACCGTGAATTGCGTCGCACCGTCGCGGATTCCGACGGCCATGACGCTGGCGTCGCCGACCAGCAAGGACGCATTTGAGCGCAACATCGCGGAAACGGCGGTCGGCCGGCTGGCGACGCCGCAGGACGTGGCCAATACGATCAACTACCTGTGCTCGGACGAGGCCAGCTTCCTGACCGGCCTGGTCGTCGACGTCACGGGCGGCTCGTTCATGCCGTAGCGGGAGGGGGCCGGCGCCTGTTGACGTCGCCGTGCCGATCGTTCACGTATCTGAACTGGGATCGTGGGCGAAAACAATGGCGGACAAGCAGGCAGTCAAATCGGCCAACCGGGTGCTGGATCTGTTCGAGCTCCTGGGCCAATGGAGCCGGGAGCTCTCTCATACCGAGATTGCCACCACGCTGAAGATACCGAAAAGCAGCTTGAGCCAGTTGCTGCCCAATCTGGTCGACCGCGGCTATATCGAATTCGTGGCGGAAACGAAGGGCTACCGTCTCGGCGCGAAGCTGATGGAGCTTGCAGGGCAGCAGGCCGAGCAAAAGGACGTCATCGGCCTGTCCAGGCCGATCCTCCACGTCATCGCGACGGAAACGTCGGAATCGGCCGCGCTCAACGTCCTGCAGGGCGATTTCAGCAAGGTTGTCGCGACCGTCAACAGCCAGCAACGTCTTGTGTCGCACATGAGGGACGGCGATCTCGCTCCACTCTATGCGACCTCGGGAGGCAAAGCGATCATCGCCTTCCTGCCGGAGGACATGCTGAACAGTTACCTGAAGCGGGTGAAACTCGAGGAAATCACCAAGAACACCATTCGATCGATCAAGGAACTGACCCAGCAGCTCGAGGCCATCCGCCGCGCGCGCGTGGCCTACGCATTCGAGGAGTTCACGCCCGGCATTTGCGGCATTGCCGTGCCGATCCTGTCGCAGACGGGCAGCCCGCTCGGTTCGCTGAACGTGGCGATGCCTACGGTCCGCTACAATACGCGCGTGCGCGACCGCGCGCTTCAGGTGCTGCGGCGCGCGGTCGACGGGCTGCACCAAAAACTCGGCTTTATCGAGCCGGGGCGATCCAAGAAGCCCAAGCCCAACAGACGTTGAGCGACATCGTTGCGCCCTGGATGGTTCTGGGATAAGAACTCGTCCATAAACAAAAACAAAGACGCGCAACGCGGGAGGGAAACGAGAGTGCATCGGCCCTGCATTTCACTGAGCCATGCGGCGTCACGCGGGCCCTAAACCTCATGGTGGCAAAGCAACAGGCTCAGACCTCGAGCGACCCGTCATTTCAATATGGAGTCCTCATCGCGCGCGTCGCGCTGGGCGTGACGCTGATCGTGCTTTGGGAATTCGCGGCAAGAACCTGGGGCAGCGCCTGGACCAGTCTGCCGAGTCTGATCTTCGAGCGCCTGGTTGTCTGGCTGGAGACCGACCTGTTCCGCCACATTTTTGTGACGCTTGCCGAGATGGCAATCGGCCTCGCGATCGGAGTGACGTCCGGCACGTTGCTTGGGCTGCTGCTGGGCCGGTCGTATGTGCTCGGCACCGTGCTGCGGCCGGTCGTGATCGGCCTTTACAGCGTTCCGCTCATCACGATGGCGCCGTTGCTGATCCTTTGGTTTGGCCTCGACATGCAGCCGAAGATCGTGCTGGTCGCGATCTCGTCGTTTTTTCTGCTGTTCTTCAATGCGTTTTCGGGCGTCCAGGCGCTGGACAAGGACGTGGTCCTCACCCTTCGGCTGATGGGCGGCACCCAGAGCGAGGAATTCCGCAAAGTCATCCTTCCGGGCGCGACAGCCTGGATCGTCTCCGGCATCAAGATCGCGTTGCCTTACGCATTCGCGGCCGCGGTCACCGGCGAACTGCTGGCGGCGCGGGAGGGCATGGGCTCGCTGATCTCAAAAGCGGCCTCCCAGTTCGACATGACCGGCCTTTACACCGCCCTTTTCGTCCTGACCGTCATGGGCATCGTGACGAGCGCGCTGGTCGATGTCCTGGAGCGGTGGCTTCTGAAATGGCGACATGTCTCGGGTTAGTGACATGCTGGATGTGCGAGCAGGCTTGATGCGATCCGATATGCAGCGAGAAGAAGCATCGAAGATCCGTCTATTGGGCGTCAGCAAGACGTTCAGGAGTCGTGGGCGCGAGGTCAACGCACTCGACCGCGTCGACATCGAGGTCAAGCCGAGCGAGTTTGTGTCGCTGGTCGGACCAAGCGGCTGCGGCAAATCGACCGTTCTGAACATGATTGCCGGCCTGATGCCGCCGACGACCGGGACCGTCTTTTATGACGGGGAGCCGGTGGAGGGCTTGAACGGCCGCGTCGGCTACATGACCCAAAAGGATACCTTGCTGCCCTGGCGCACCGCCGAGGACAACGTCTCGCTGCCGCTTGAGCTGCGCTGCCGTGCGGTCTCGCGGGCCGAGAAGCGCGAACGTGTCGCCGACATCATCAATCTGGTCGGGCTGCGCGGTTTCGAGAAGCATTATCCGGCCGAGCTTTCCGGCGGCATGCGCAAGCGTCTCGGTCTGGCGCGGACCCTGATCTACGAGCCTGAAACTCTGTTGATGGACGAGCCGTTCGGCGCGCTGGATGCCCAGCTCAAGCTGCTGATGCATGATCAGCTTCAGGCGCTGACCCGCCAGCGCAAGATGACGGTGGTGTTTGTCACGCATGACCTGGCGGAAGCCGTCGCATTATCGGATCGCGTCCTGATGTTCAGCGCCCGTCCAGGCCGGATTCGCGCGATGCGCGACATCCCGATTCCGCGGCCGCGCGACGTCTTTACCGTCCGTTTCACCGAAGCCTTCAGCCGTCTCAACGAGGAGCTGTGGAACGAGCTCAAGGATGAAGTGGTCAAGGGCACCGATGTTTAGGGACGGCCGCCGTGTCGAATAGCGCCATCAGCCTCAAACAGAGCCGGGCCCAGCGTGCCGAGGACGGGCTGTCGCCTCTTGCGCGTCTCGTCACGAGCAGCGGCGGCCTGATCGTGACGCGACTTGCCATTCTGATCGTCATGCTGGGCGCGTGGGAACTGGCGTCCAACCGCCTGTTGTCGAAGTATTGGCTCAGCAGTCCGTCCGCCATTGCGTTGACGCTCTGGAGCTGGGCCAGGGACGGCTCGCTGTGGTCCCATCTCAGCGCGACCCTGACCGAGATGAGCATCGGCTACGTGATCGGCTGTCTTGCCGGCATCGGCGTCGGGCTTTTGCTGGGCTTTCTGCCGAACGTCTACCGGGTCGTCATTCCGTTCTTCGGCGGCCTCTACTGTTTGCCGAAGGTTGCGCTTGCCCCGCTGTTCGTGATTTTTCTCGGCATCGATCTCGCGTCGAAGGTCGCGCTGGTCGCCATCACCGTCTTTTTTCTCATTCTCTACAGCACGCTCGATGGTATTCACGACATCGACCGCGACCTGATCCAGTCGCTGCGCCTGATGGGCGCGACCAGGTCCGAGATCAGCCGCAAGGTGCTGATCCCCGGATGCGTGCGATGGGTTTTCACGGGAATGAGGGTTGCGGTTCGCTACGCCTTTACCGCCACTATTCTCGGTGAAGTCATCGCATCGAACCGCGGCATCGGCTATTTGATCGAGGCGAATGCCGGACAATTCGACTCGACCGGCGTATTCGCCGGCGTGCTTCTCCTTGTCATCTGCAGCCTGACGTTGTCGGAACTGTTGACCCGCTGGGAAGCCTCCAGAGGCGGCGGTCAGGTCGGCTTCGGCCCTGCGTCGTAACGTCGTTTTTCACGGGAAGCCACGACATGCCATCTGAAGAAAAAGCCGTCGATATCGCCGTTGCCGGCGTCGGATTCATCGGCCGCCGTCACATCAATTTCCTCAAGGGCCTGAAGACGTTCAAACTCGTCGCCGCGGCCGACCCGGTCAGCGGCGCGGAGAGCTACCTGAAGGAGCAGGGCATCCCGTACTACTCCGACTTCCGCCGCATGCTCGATGTGGCCAGGCCAGACTGCGTGCTTGTCGCGACCCCCAACCAGGTTCACGAGGACGTCGCGCTCGCCTGCATCGAGCGGAAGATTCCGGCGCTGATCGAAAAGCCGATCGCGCACACCATCGAGTCCGCCAGGCGAATCTGCGCGGCCGTCGAGAAAAGCGGCGTGGCGGTGTTGGTCGGCCATCATCGGCGGCACAATCCCCTGATGCGGACGGCGTGCGACTTCATCAAGGGCGGCGGGATCGGGCAATGTCTTGCCATCGCCGCCTACGACTTGCGGCGCAAGGCCGACAGCTATTTCAAATCGGCCTGGCGCCGCGAGCCCGGCGGCGGCCCGATGCTGATCAACGGCATCCACGACGTCGATTGCCTGCGCGCGTTGTGCGGCGAGATCGAAAGCCTGGTGGCCTTCACGGCCAACAAGGGCCGCGGCTTCCCGGTCGAGGACACCGCGGCCGTGACGTTCAAGTTCGAGAGCGGGGCGATCGGCAACCTGACGATCTCGGATGCCGTGCAGGCGCCGTGGGCGTGGGAGCTCAATTCCGGCGAAGAGCCGGAATATCCGTATGTCGACGCCGATTGTTACCTCGTCACCGGGACCGAGGGTGCCCTGGGCATTCCGACGTTGACGCACTGGCGCAATGAATCGGGCGGGGGCCGTGCCGACCCGTTCCTGCGCAAGCAGCTGTTTTACGTGCCGTCGGACCCCTGGGTGGAAGAGCTGATCCACTTTGCCCAGGTGGTGCGCGGCAAGGCCAGGCCGCTAGTCACCGCCGACGACGGCACCCGCACGCTGGCCGCGACGCTCGCGGTCGCGCAATCTGCGGCAACGGGGCGGCCCGTCGCCCTGAAAGACATCTACGCGCAAGGCTGAGGAGGCGGTGACGATGCCACATCTGACCCTGGGATGGCTCACATTGCTGAACACGCAGCCGCCGGACGTTCTGACCGCCGCAGCCGAGGCCGGGTTCAGGTCGGTGTCGATCCGCATCACCGGCCGCAAGCGTGGTGATGATTTCATGCCGATCGTCGGCAACAGGCCGGTCATGCTCGACCTGAAGAGACGGCTGAAGGACGGCGGCCTGCGGCTGTCCAACACCTCCGTCTATCACATGTCGCCCGACGTCACGCTGGACGACCTGCGTCCCGCGATCGAGGCGAGCGCGGAGCTCGGCGCCGCGATCATGGTGGCGACCTGCACCGATCCGGATCACGCGCGATGGACGCAATTTGCCGCCAGGGTCTGCGAGGAGGCCGGACGGCACGGCCTGAAGGTCGCGCTGGAGTTCGTGCCGTTCAGCCAATGCAAGACGATCGAAGCCGGCTACGCCATCGTCAAAAATTCCGGCGCGGCGAATTTCGGCCTGCTGATCGATCCGCTGCATCTGGCGCGCTCGGGCGGCTCGCCGGCGGATATTGCCAAGGTGGACCCGGCGCGGATCGTGTTCGTGCAGCTCTGCGATGCCGTTGCAACGGCCCCGCCGTTCGAAGGCCTGCCGAACGAGGCGCGCACCGGGCGTCTCTACCCCGGCGACGGCGCGCTGCCGCTCTACGACTTCCTCGATGCGCTGCCCGCCGGGATCGAGATCGAATGTGAAATGCCGCGCCTCGATTACGGCAGCCTACCGCCCGCCGAACAGGCCAGGCGGGCCCGCGCCGCGCTGCGGGCTTATCTCGATGCGTATTGCGCCAGGCGCGGCAAGCCGGCCTGGGACTGACGTCGCATGGAGCGCTATCCCGTCCTCAACTTCATTCTGCGTTACGGCAAGACGGCCTCGATCGCCGCCGCCCTGCTGGCGGCCCTCGTGGTCGCAGGCCTGGCATGGCCGGCTTTGGGCTGGATCGCGATCGGCCTGGCGGTTATCGCCGGCCTCGTGGTTTTTGTTCTCGCCAAGAGCTACGTCGAGATCGTCACCATCATCACCGACATGCTGGTCCCGCGCTGACGTCCCGCGACGATCGAGCCGTCAGAGCGCGCGCACGCCGATCGTTTTGGCCGCGTGCTCGCTGGCGCGCAGCCCGAACACCGCTTTGATCAAGCCGCCGACGTAACCGATATTTTTGCCGTCGGCGCTGCCGTCGAGGCCCGCCGTCGTCGTGCCCGATGCATAGAGGCCGGGAATTGCACTGGCGTCCGGCCTTTGCACGCGTCCGTCGCCGTCGATAACGATGCCCCCCATCGTGTAGGTGATGCCGGCGCAGAGCGGGATCGCGATATAGGGTGTTCCTTGAATGGGCAGCGCGGCCGCCTTGCCGGAGGTGCGTGGCGGTGTCAGGGAGCCGAGCTGCCCTGCGGCCAGCGCGGTATTGTAGTCCTCGACCGTCTTCACCAGCGAATCCGGATTTATCCCGGCCTTGGCGGCAAGCTCGGTCAAGGTCGCTGCTCGAAAGACCACGCCGCCGAATTTCTCGAGATAGGGGTTGGCCGGGAAGCGCGCGGACCTGCCAGGCCCTTCCCAGATCGACCCGTCGCAGATCAGGGTCGTGCTGGCGGGATCGGCAAGGCGGGCGATCCCGTTCGCGAGGGCAATGCCGCCGAGACCCTCGTCGAAGAATCTTTTTCCGTCCGGCGTCACGACGATCGCCGCGGCGGCGACGCCGTCCAGCTCGGGATAAGGCCAGACATTCGGATCGGTCAGCGCGGCGCGGCCCAGCAGGTGGCCGTAGAACATTCCGAGCCCCTGGGTCGCGGCGCCGGCCTGAGCGGCCATGTTCAGACCGTCGCCACGGTCATTCGAGGCGCCACGCTGAAGAATGGCACCGGGATTCGGTCCGACGTGTTCGCGGAGCATGTCGTGGTTCGCCTGGAAGCCGCCGTCTGCAAGCACGACAGCCTTCGCCGTCCAGCTATGGTCGGCTCCGTCCAGCGTGCCGGCCACGCCGACGCAGCGACCGTTCTCCATGAGGAGTCTGCCGGCGCGGGCGCCGAGCTGAAGCATCCCATTATTTTGGCGCAAGGCCTGCGTCAGGTTGCGGAGCAGAACGTCCGGACCGCGACCTTTCCAGTCGAGTCCCGGACCGATCGGGCGCGGCGGCGCCATGCACCACCGATGCGCCTCCAAGTTGCTGAAACGCATGAAGCGCACGCCGTGCGATTGAAGGAAGCTGAGCAGGCGGCGTCCGTCGGTCGCAATCGTCTGGACCAGATTGGGAGGGGCGGCGTTGCTGGTGGCCTTGGCAATGATCGCAGACAGCTCTGCGGCCGGCCTGTTCACGTCATGGAATGCGGCGTGGATGATGCCGCCCGAATATCGCGTGTTGCACGGATAGGACTCGTCCTGACCTTGCTCGAGCACGCAGACCCGCAGGCCGAGTTCTGCGGCCCTGACTGCGGCGACCAGGCCGGCGATCCCGCCGCCGACGACGATCAGATCCTGCTGGGGCTGTGCGATCGTCATGTCCTTCGCCTTGCATTTCCGTCAGCGGAATGAACGGTTGGCCATCAATGCGAACTTGTTCTAATAGATGAATATGATAATCTTGCAAAGGCTGGACCATTGTCGCGCGCGGCATGAATGAGGGTCCGCCGAAGGGCGACTCAACGCCACCACCAGGGAGGGTTCCAAGATGCCGTTGCAAACGCTTAGTCGGCGTGCCTTTGGAGCGGGCCTTGTTTCAGCCGCGGCGCTGAGCGGTCCGGTTTTCGCGCAGCAGCCGCTGACCAAAGTTGTCATGGCTGCGGGCGGCGATGGTCTGCACTATTCGGCCATCCACATCGCCAATGCCGCGGGTTTCTTCAAGGAGGAAGGTCTTGAGCTCGAGATCGTCGACGTCAACTCCGGCCCGCGTCAGGCGGCGGCGTTGATGGGGGGCAGCGCGCTCTTTGCGCCGCTCGGGATGATTCACGAGATCAAGATCATCACCGAAGGCGGCTCGCTTGTCGCCGCGTCCAACCTGTTCGCGAAGCTCGACATTCATGTCGTGATCTCCAAGGACGCAATGGCGAAAACCGGCATCAAGGACGACATGCCGACCGATGAGAAGGTCAAGCGCATGAAGGGGTTGAGGCTCGGCATTACGTCGCCGGGCAGCACCACGGACACCAATATCCGCACGATTTTCAAGTCGCGCGGTCTTGATCCCGATCAGATGGTTCAGCTTCAGCCGGTCGGCGGCGGTTCCAACATGCTTGCGGCTTTTGAAAAAGGCCTGCTTGACGGGTTTGTCTGGTCGGCGCCCCAGCCGCAGGTCGCGGTGAACCGCGATCACGCGACGATCATTATCGACCCGTTCCGCGGCGACCTGCCGGAGCAGGAGGGCGTGCCCTATCTCGTGATGGCGATCAATCGCGACATGGAAAAGAAGAACGCCGATGTGCTGCACAAGACGATGCGCGCGCTGACGAAGGGAATGCTTTTCGCACACAAGAATCCCGATCAGGCGCTCAATTACGTCCAGGCTCATTTCCCGGAGTTTGACAAGGACGTCCTCAAGTCGGTCTGGAAAAGCTACCTGAAGGGCATCCCGCAGACGCCGGTGATCAGCCAGGACCTGTTCGACAACACGCAGCGCTGGATGAACTACACCGCGAAGACGCCATACAAAACCAAATACGAAGACGTGGTCTCGAGCGCGATTGCTCGGCAAGTCGCGAAGGAACTCGTCACCAACTGAGCGCCATGGCGCGACTATGACGATGGCCAGCCGGTCTTGGCCGGCTGGCTTGTGATTTGTGTGAAGGGAATACCGGCAATGTGGGATCGGGAAGTGGACGTGCTCGTCTTCGGAGCGGGTGCGGCCGGCATGACGGCTGCGCTCGTCGCGGCGAACGAGGGAATGAGCGTTTTGCTGTGCGAAAAGACCTCGCAGGTCGGCGGCACCACTTCGACGTCAGGCGGCACGATCTGGGTGCCGGGCTCGACCCAGAGCAAGGCGACATCGCGTCCGTCGGACATCGAGTCGGCGCGGCAGTATCTCGACGGCGAGGTCGGAAATTACAGCGCGCCGGAGCTGCGCGAGGCATTTCTCGCCGCGGGCGCGGAGGCGCTCGACTATCTCGACAAAAATACCGACGTGAAGTTCAAGGCGAACGATCCCTATCCCGACTACCATCCTGATCGCCCCAACGGGGCCTTGGGCGGCCGGGCGCTCTCGCCAATCGAATTCGACGGCAGGAGGCTTGGCGCCGATTTCGCGCTGCTGCGCCCGCCGGTGCCGGAGTTCATGGTGCTCGGCGGCATGATGGTCGGACGTGACGAGATCAAGTACCTGATCCGGCCATGGGCGTCGTGGAAAGCCTTCACGCTGTCGTTCCGCCGGGTCTGGCAGCACCTGACACAACGAATGACCTACTCTCGCGGCACGCGGCTTCTACTCGGTAACGCGTTGGCGGGAAGGCTTCTTTACAGCCTTCGTCGGAAGGGGGCCCAGATCGCCGTCGACACCTCTCTGATCGAGCTCGTCAAACAAGGCGCGAGGGTCGAGGGCGCGGTCGTGAAGACAGGGGAAGCCATCCAGCGCATCCGCGCCCGTCATGCCGTCGTGCTCGCGACCGGCGGATGCGCGGCCAGCGACAAATGGCGGCGCAAGACGATGGATGTGCCGGTGCCGCATGTCCTCTCGTTCTCGGGCAACACCGGAGACGGTCTTGATGCGGCGCAGGCCATAGGCGACGATGTGGATGAAAACCACAATAGTCCGTTCTTCTGGATGCCGGCGTCGATCATGCGATGGTCTGATGATCGCATCGCGACCTATCCCCATATCCGCGACCGTCCAAAGCCGGGTCTCATTGCCGTGAATTCGGCAGGACGGCGCTTCGTCAACGAAAGCAACTCATACCACGACTTCGTCGAGGCCATGTTTGCCTCGCACAAGGAGGTGCCGTCGATCCCGGCCTATCTGATCTGCGATCGGAGATTTATCCATGACTATGGCCTGGGCGTCATCCATCCGGTCTGGCAGAACCTGTCGTATTTCGTGAAGCGGGGATATCTCGTTTCGGCGCCGACGCTGGAAGAGCTCGCGCGCAAGATCAAGGTGGACGCCAGGGGTCTGGTCGAGTCCGTAGCGGGGCACAATCGGGCGGCGGAGACCGGCGTGGACGAAGCGTTCGGGAAGGGCTCGACCGCGATGAATCGCCATAACGGCGACCCCGACGTGAAGCCTAATCCGTGCCTGCGGCCGATCGCCAGGCCGCCGTTCTACGCGCTGGCCGTCTATCCAGCTCCGATCGGC